>DAOUBZ010000019.1:0-7088 GCA_034432515.1 Chloroflexaceae bacterium
ACCTCGCCTCGATCCGCCTCCTCGGCCGCCGTCTCACCAAAGCCTCGTGAACGCGGACACCCTTACCGTTGGAATATTGGAGAGCTTCTTATCCTTTCCCGCCTGGTGCGATAACAGATATGGCGATAGGGCGCGCCGCTCGGAGTACCCTAGAATGCAGCGATCAGATCCCAGATGATCTTCGCAGCGATTACCCAGAGCAACACACCGATGATGCGCTTGAGTTGTGCGCCCGAGAGCCTGTGTTGCATCAGGTAGGCGCCGCTCAACGAACCGATCGCCGCCATCTGCGCAGTGATGCCGAGGAAGCGCGGGTCGAGCCCACCCAGCGCAGCGTGACCGAGAAACCCGGAGAGCGACGAGAAGATGACCACCAGCGCAGTCGTACCGGCGGCAACCTTGGGGTCCAGCCCCAGACCATTGAGCACTGGCAGGATGAAGTTGCCACCGCCGACACCGAGCAGCCCGCCCAGGAAGCCCGCCACCCCACCGACGGCAACTCCGGCGCCCACCTCGACCGGACGGCTGACCGTGTGCGGGCGCGGCTGGGGGCGCAGGAGCATCATCGCTCCCGCGAAGATCAGAAAGGCGGCAAATAGTCCCAGCAGCAGCCGCTGATCGACAACGCTGGTCAGCCGCGCGCCCAGTGGCGCCGCAAGCACGGCCATGATCAGCACGGGTAGGCCGACTCGCCAGTTGATCAGGCCACCGCGCCAGTAGCTGATCGTCGCAAAGAGCAGACTGACGACGTTGAGCAGCAACGCGGTTGGGGTGGCCTCGGCCAGTGGCACGCCCAGGTAGTAGAACATGGGCACGAACAGGAAGGCTGCGCCCAGGCCGGCCATGGCCATCAGCCCTGAGAAGACCAGCACAATGATGGCACTGGTGAGGTAGAGCGCCATACGGAGCATCCTTCGAGCGCTCGGTCGGCCTGCTGCCCCGGCTGGTGGCAGCAGGCCGCTGCGCACAGGCTGAGTGACGGTACGGCACCTGGATCAGGCCGTGCAACCCGGGACCGCGCTAGATCACGAGATTGAATAGATACCCGATGGCGATGATCCCGAGTGCGACGACGCCGACGAAGATCGCGATCAGGCGCGGTTTGAGCACCCGGCGCAGAATGATCATCTCCGGCAGACTGAGCGCCACCACCGCCATCATAAAGGCCAGGACCGTACCCAGCGCCGCGCCCTTGGCCATCAGCGCCTCGACGACCGGGATGATACCTGCGGCGTTCGAGTAGAGCGGCACCCCCAGCACCACACCCGCCGGGACCGACCACCAGGCGCTCTTGCCCAGGATGTCGGCCAGTGCGTCCTCCGGCACATAGCCGTGGATGCCGGCGCCCACCGCGATGCCGATGACCACGAAGAGCCAGACCTTGCCAACGATCTCGCGTGTGCTCTGCCAGGCCAGCGCGAAGCGCTGCGCCCACCCGGGCTGCTCCGCGGCCACTGAGCCATCGCCGCCCTTGATCTGCCAGACGAAGTCCTCGACGTAGTGTTCCAGCTTCAGGCGACCGATCACGATCCCGGCCACAATCGCAATGCTCAGCCCGGCCAGCAGGTAGAGTGCCGCGACACGCCAGCCAAAGATGCCGAAGAGCATCACCAGCGCCACTTCGTTTACCATCGGTGCGGCGATCAGGAACGAGAAAGTGACCCCTAGGGGGATGCCTGCCTCGACGAAGCCGATGAAGAGGGGCACTGCCGAGCAGGAGCAGAAGGGGGTCACGACGCCCAGGCTCGCTGCGGCCAGGTTCCCGATTCCCTCGCGCTTGCCGCCGAGCAGCGCGCGTGTGCGCTCCGGGCTAAAAAACGAACGGACCGTGCTGATGGCAAAGATCATGCCGGTCAGCAGCAGCAGAATCTTCGGTACGTCGTAGAGGAAGAAGGCGACGGCCTCGCCGAGGTGCGAGCCGGGCGTCAGGCCCAGCAGCCCGTAGGCGAGCCAGTTGGCCAGGGGCTGGATCAGGTTGTAGGCAATGAGCCAGAGGACCGCTGCAGCGCCCACCAGTAGCCAGGCGCGGGTGGTAGTGCGACGGCTCGCATCAGCGGGCGAGCGCAGAGTCTGTTCCATTGAGAGCTCCCGTGATATGCAAGGAATTGAATATGATCGTGAACAAAGTGGGGTGGTACCTTGGCCCACCCCGCTAGCGCGACTACTTCGTCAGCCAGCCGGCGATCTCGTCCTCATTCGGAATGCGCCCCGCCGAGACCAGTACATCATCGATCACCAGCCCCGGTGTCGACATGATCTTCCAGCGCATCATCTGGGCATAGTCGGTGACCTTCTCAATCTCCACCGCGAGACCGCGCTCGCTCACCACCTTACGGACGCGCTCCTCAAGGCGCTTGCAGTTGGCGCAACCCGAACCAAGGACTTTCACGTTCAGCATGGGACCTCCTCCGTGTACAGCAGGTTCATCGTCGGTGCTGGCGCACAGCGCGGACACGGGCAGGCGTTGGGCCTGGCGTCGGGCGCTGCGCCGTCTTCACTGGCAATGGCCCGCGCCGTGTCGAGTATGGTCAGCACCTCGGGACGGGTGATGCGATAGAAGCTATTCGACCCATCACGCCGGTCGGCCACCAGGCCGGCCCTGCGCAGGATGGCCAGTTGCTGCGAGACGTAGGCCTGCCGCTGGCCCAGGTGGGCCTCCAGGTGGCAGACACACTGCTCGCCGTCACGCAGCAGATCGAGGATCTGCAGCCGGACCGGATGCATCAGGGCCTTGAAGAGGTGTGCGTGTCGCTCGGCGCTGGCGTTGTTCATAGCGCTATTATATTCCATTTTCTGAATATCGCAATCATGCGGCTAGCTTTTTTAGTGGCGATACCGCAACTTTTGGTGCTACTCGTTGCGCAGGGCGCGAATAGGGTCGAGGCGGGCGGCGCGCAGTGCGGGGAAGAGCCCGAAGAACAGGCCGACGCCGACGGCGATCGAGGTGGCCAGCACAACCGAGAAAAGCGAGACACTCGCCCGCAGCCCACTGTTCGGCGACAGGTTGCTGAGCACAGCGGTGCCGACCAGCGAGAGCAGGTAGCCCAGGCCGATGCCGAGCAGCCCGCCGAAGAGGCAGAGCACCACCGCCTCGATCAGGAACTGCAGCAGGATGTCGCGCCGTTTCGCGCCAACGGCTTTGCGGAGCCCGATCTCGCGGGTGCGCTGGGTGACACTGACCAGCATGATGTTCATGATCCCGATGCCACCCACCAGCAGCGAGATCCCGCCAATCGTGCCCAGGAAGGCGCTGAAGCCGACGGTCACCGCGCGAAACTGGCTGGCGAGCTGTGCCGGGTTGGTGATCGAGAAGTCATTGGGCTGATAGGTGAGGCGGTGCTCCTCACGCAGCACGGTGGTGACCTGACGGATCGCCTCGTCAACATTGAGCAGGTCACGGGCCTTGACGGTCATCGTCGAGACGTCAACGCGCGCGCTGACGTCGTTGCGGAAGAGTCGGCTACGGGCGGTGCTGTAGGGCATGTACACCTGCTCGCCCGGGTCGCCGAAACGGCCTACCGCGCCAGCGGCCTGGCTCTGCCTGGTCACCGAGACGCCTACCACCTCCAACTGTACGCCATTGACACTGATGCGTCGGCCGACGGCGCCCTCGATCCCGCCGAAGAGCGTCTCGGCCACCGTGTCGCCGATCACCGCCACGCGAGCCGCAGCGCGCTCCTCCGTCGCGTCGAACCAGCGCCCATCGCCCAGTTCCTGCGCGCCAACCGCGAAGTAGCTGGGCGTGACACCCTTGACCCCGAAGAGAAAGCGCTCGCCGCCCGCGCTCACCACCCCGCTGCGACTCAGTTCAACCACCACGAGCTCGACCGCGGGCGCACGCCCCGGGGCCGTGATCGCCTCGGCGTCAGCGGCGGTCAGCCGGGGCTGCAACGGCTCGTCCGGGTCGGGGCTGTCAACCTGTGGGTTGACATAAAAAGTTCCGATACCCAGCCGCTCGAACTCGGCGTCGATCCAGCGCGAGTAGCCGTCACCGATGGCGAGCAGCCCGACCACCGCACCTACGCCGATGATGATGCCGAGCATGGTCAGCAGTGAGCGCAGCTTGTGGCTGGCCATTGCCTCCCAGGCGACACGGAACGCTTCGGTGAAGGACATCGCGTGCTCCTACTCGGTACGCAGGGCCTCGATCGGGTTGAGCCGCGCTGCCTGCAGGGCCGGGAAGAAGCCGAAGGCGATCCCGGTCGCCGCGGCGATGCCGGTGGCGAGCAGGATGTTGCCCAGGCTGACCGTGGCCGCAGCGCCCTCAGCGTTGAACAGGTTCACCAGCAGGAAGGTGCCGATGAAGGAGAGCAGGTAGCCCAGCCCCACGCCGACCAGGCCGCCCACCAGGCAGAGGGTCAAGGCCTCGATCAGGAACTGAAGCAGGATATCGCGCCGCTTTGCGCCGACCGCCTTGCGCAGCCCGATCTCGCGGGTGCGCTCGGTCACGCTGACCAGCATGATGTTCATGATCCCGATGCCGCCGACCAGCAGCGAGATACCGGCCACGATGCCGAGAAAGGCGTTGAAGCCACCGACTACCACGTTGAGCTGGGCGGCGATCTGCTCGGGGTTGATGATCGTGAAGTCGTTGTCCTGGTAGGTCAGCCGGTGCTGCTCACGGAGCACGGCAGTCACCTGGCGGATGGCCTCGTCGATCTCGCCCACACTGCGCGCCCTGACGGTCATGATCGAGACGTTGATCCGGTCGCTGACCCGGTTGCGGTAGAGGCGGGTGATGCCGGTGGTGTAGGGAACGAAGACGGCCTCGGCCGGGTCGGCGCCAACCGAGACCGAGCCCGGCTCGGTGGCGAGCACGCCGATCACCTCGAAGCCAACACCGTTGAGGCTGATGCGCTGGCCGACCGCGCTGGCCGGGTCGCCGTAGAGCCGCTCGGCCACCAGGCGGCCGAGCACGGCAACCCGCGCCCCGGCCAACTCTTCCTCGGGCGTGAAGAGCCGCCCGCCGGCCAACTCCTGGGGTGTCGCCACGAACCAGTCAGGGTTGACCGCGCGCACGCTGTAGCTCGCGCGCCGGCCACCGGCGCTGGCCTGAGCCTCGCCGCTGAACTCGATCGCCACCTGGGTCACGGCCGGCGCGCGCCCCGGGCGCAAGATCGCCGCTGCGTCGCTGGCCCGTAGCTGCGCAGCGGTGATCGCATCAACCCGGTTGCTATCGACGAAGGGCGCGACATAGAAGTTGCCTGCGCCGAGCTGGGCGAACTGGTCGTAGAGGAAACGCTGGAAGCCGTTGCCCAGCGCCAGCATGCCGATCACCGCGCCAACGCCGATGATGATGCCCAGCATCGTCAGCGCGGCCCGTAGCTTGTTGTTGGCCAGCGCCTGCAGGGCGATGCGGAAGGACTCGATGATGGCCATACGATAAAGCCGTACTACGGGGCCTCGATCAGCGGTGTGCCGGCGATGGTGCGCTCATGCACCACCTCGTCGCTGGCGACCAGCCCGTCGCGCACACTGATGATCCGCTCGGCGTGCCTGGCCACGTCGTGTTCGTGGGTGACGAGGATGACGGTGATGCCCTGCTCGCGGTTGAGTTGCTGGAAGATGCCCATGATCTCCTCGCCGGTGCGTGTATCGAGCGCACCGGTCGGCTCGTCGGCCATGATGATTCGCGGCTCGTTCACCAGCGCCCGGGCGATCGCCACGCGCTGCTGCTGGCCGCCCGAGAGCTCGTTGGGCTTGTGGTGCATGCGGTCGGCCATGCCCACCGCCGCCAGCGCGGCCCGCGCCCGCTCGTGGCGGTTGCCGCCCTTGCCGCCGTAAAGCATCGGCAGTTCGACATTGCGCAGCGCGGAGGTGCGCTGCAGCAGCATGTACTGCTGGAAGACGAAGCCGATCTTCTGGTTGCGGATCGCGGCCAGCTGGTTGTCGTTCAACTCGGCCACGTCGATGCCGTCGAGGTAGTACTCGCCGCTGGTGGGCTGATCCAGGCAGCCGATGATGTTCATCAAGGTCGACTTGCCGCTGCCCGAGGGGCCCATGATCGCGACAATCTCGCCCTCGCGGATGGTCAGGCTCACCCCGCGCAGGGCGTGCACCTCCACATCGCCCATGCGGTACACCTTGGTCAGGTCCTTGACGACGATCAGATCACTCATCGGGTATGTATCGCTTTCGTGTCAGCCGGGCCGACACCAGAAGACGTATCGGCTATCGGCTATTCCTACAGTGGTAGGCTGTCAACAACCGTAGGACCATCGGCTGTCGGCTATCCCTTCGACGTCGCGGCTCCCGCGCTTGTCGAGGGGCATGGCAGGCGGCTATTGGCCCTGCCGGTTGCGCGGCGGGCCGGTCGGGTTGAAGGTGCTCACCACGTCCTGGACGAGCACCAGGTCGCCGGGGTTGAGGCCGCTGACGATCTCGACGAACTCGTTGTTGCTCAGGCCGATCGTCACGTCACGGCGATCGCCGGGCGGCGGGGCGGTCTGCCCCGCAAGCGCGGGCTGCGGCCGCAAGGTCGGATTGGGCACATAGACGTAGCTGCGCCCGCCCTCGGTGCGTACCGCGCGGCGCGGCACCAGCACGGCGTCGGCCTTCTCCGCAGTGATGATCTCGACCACCGCGGTCATGCCGGGGCGGACCCCCGGGCTGCCCTGGTCGAGCGTCACGGTCACTTCGTAGCTGGTGGTGCCCTGCTCGCCGCGCGTTGCCTGGGGCGCGATGCTGGTCACGCTGCCGCCGATACTCTGCCCCGGAAGGGCGTCGAGGCTGATCGCGACCCGCTGGCCCAGTTGCACCTCGGCGATATCAAGCTCGTCGATCGGCACGTCCACGTGGAAGCTGCTGAGGTCCACCAGCGTCATAAAGGCAGTCGTGCTGGCGGGCTCGCCCACCCGCATCTCCACTTGCCCGACGGTGGCAGCGAAGGGGGCCGTCAGCGTGCCCAGGGCGAGGTTGCGCTGCGCCGCGCGCAGGCCCACCTCGGCGCGGGCGACTGCTGCCTCGCGGGCGGCCAGGCTGCTGGTCGCCGGGTCGGCCAGGATGCGGTCGAGGGCAGCCTGGGCGATCGCGACGCTGGCTTGCTGGGCGGCCAGGTTGCTGACCCGGTTGGCGCCGGTGAGCTGGTC
>DAOUBZ010000020.1:0-3401 GCA_034432515.1 Chloroflexaceae bacterium
ATTCGCTGCCTCCTGCCTTGACCGCTCGCTCCGTCCTCGCATCCTACCATACGGCGGGACCGCAGTTTACGACCTGGCTGGGACTGCTATATGCAGGTTCAGATTGGCTTCGAACTCGTGCTTGAGTCAGGATCGCCGACGCCGACGGTGGCAATTATCGAGCCTCCCTCGCACGATGGACAGCGTATCCTGAACCCACGCCTGACCCTCACCCCCCAGCTGGCGCTGCGCTCCTATTTCGATAGCTTTGGCAACATTGTCAGGCGGTGGATAGCGCCCACGGGTATGCTGCGTGTCCACTACGACGCCGTTGCTGAGGTATTGCCGCTCCCAGATCCGGTCTACCCCGAGCTGCCCGCTACGCCGATCGACCAGCTTCCCGATGAGGTGCTTATGTACACGTTGCCCAGCCGCTACTGCCCTTCCGACCTCGCGCGTGACGACGCATGGCGGCTCTTCGGGGATGTGCCGGACGGCTGGGTGCGCGTGCAAGCGATCTGCGACTGGGTCCACCGCAACATTGTCTACGTTTCCAGTAGCAGCACTGAGGCAACTTCGGGCTATGAAGCCTACCAGAGCCGCACGGGCGTCTGCCGCGACTTCAGCCATATCGCCATGATGTTTTGTCGGGCCTTGAACATCCCCGCGCGCTATGTCTATGGCTATCTTCCCGACATCAATGTGCCGGCAAACCCCGATCCTATGGATTTTCACGCCTGGTTCGAGGCCTACCTGGGCGGGGTGTGGCAGACCTTCGATGCTCGACACAACCGGCCCCGCAGTGGCCGTGTGGTGATTGCGCGTGGCCGTGATGCGGTGGACACGGCGATCCTGACCAGCTACGGTGACAGCCGCCTGATAGGCCTGACGGTCTGGGCCAGGGAGCTACCTAACACCAGACTGCTGAGCAAATAGGAGGCGCAGCAGTGACGGCCGCTTGCGCCGCCATGGCGACGATGCTATGCTACGGGTCCAGGTGTCACGGAGGGTGCAATGAGTAACACTCGATGGTGCGACCGTCTGCTGTGGAGGTGGGTATGGCCAGGGCCAGCATTGTCTACGTGGGTACGACCGAGGGGCTGGCGATCTACAGCGACCCCGGGGGCAGCGGGCGCTGGCGGCGCAGCGGGCGCGTGCTGGAGGGACGGGCGGTGCGCGGCCTGCTCGCGGCCAGCGCGCTGAGCCTGATGGTCGCGGTGGACGATGGCCCACCCTTGCGTAGCGACGATGGCGGGCAGAGTTGGGCAGCCGCGCCCGCGACTGACGCTGACGACCTGCTGGCGCTGCTCAATGCCCCCGGGCCGCTGCTCTTCACCGCCCAGGGTCCTGCCCGCTGGCGCAGCGCCCACCCGCCCGCTCCCGGCGCCGATACGCTGGCCCTGCTCGCCGGGAAACAGGAGGCGCTGATCGCCGCAATCGCCGACGGCACCACGCTGGTACGCAGCGAGGACGGCGGGGCCAGCTGGGAACAGGTGACGGTCGCGCCTGGCCTCGATGGGCGCGTGCTCGCCCTGGCCCCGGTTAGTTACCACATGGACCACATCTGGGCCGGGACCAGCAGCGGCCAGTTGTTACGCTCCGAGGATCGTGGCCGCAGCTGGCAGGAGGTGGCCCGCGAGCCAGCCGCGATCTGCTGCCTCGCCGTGCTGCGACTTGCATAGCGAGCCGGTAGCGTATTAGAAGTGTTCGCCGCGTACAGCACCCTGAGTAGGCCGTAGGCCGTATCGAAGGGTGCTGTACGGCGGGGCCGCGAGCATACGCTACCGGCGCGCTAGTGCACTGCTGCGCATCACTTTCACCGGTATCAGGCGTAGAAGTCGGTGAAGCCGTCCTGGTCGAGGCGCTCGAGCATCTGGCGGAGCTTGGCGGCGCTCTCGGGATAGCGGGCGCCGGCGAGCTGGTCGGGCGTCACCCGGGCGGCACGGCCCCAGGCTTCCGGGGCGAGCCCCAGCGTGAGGCTGAGCAGGTCGGTGAGGGCGCGGCGGAGGCGCGGCCCGTCCTCGCCGCGGAGGCGGGGCAACACCTTCTGCTTGATCTGCAGGTCGAGCGCCTGGGCTGGTGTGAGCGTGTCGCGGGCCTGCTCGATGAAGCGCAGCATCTCGCCGAGCGTGCGATAGCCAAAGGGGTGACCTGCCGCCGTCGCCAGCGCCTGGACGTTCACCAGCGTCTGCCAGAGCTGCTCGTCCAGCGGGGCACCGTAGCTGACGCGAAAGCCCGTCAGGTCGACCTCGGTCAACTCGATCAGGTTGGCGCGGTCGAGCAGCTTGTCGCTCAGGGCGAAGGTGCTCTCATCGACATTGACCGTCCCGGCGATGCGCAGGTTGAGCGGCAGGCGCAGCGGGTTGCGCACCACGCCTCCGCCGGCGAGCGGCACCTCGGCCAGCGGGGCACCGAGATCGATAGTCGCCTCGGCGGTCTCCATGGCGGAGAGGATCGGCGCCAGGTAGTACTCGGGGCGGGCCAGGTTCAACTCATCGAGGCAGACATAGTAGGGCTGCTGCGGGTCGGCGGCGGCCTGCAGCAGAAAGCGCAGGAACGCGGTGGGGTGGTAGCTGGCCGTAAGGGTGTTGTAGTAGCCGAGCAGGTCGCGGGCGTTGTGCCAGTCGGGCTGCACGGCCACCACGAGGTAGTAGGGGTTGTCGCGCCCGGGGGGGATGGCATAGACGGCATCGGCGTAGAGGCGGGTGAGCCGCGTCTTGCCGGTGCCGCTGATGCCGGCGAGAATGACCAGGGGCCGGGTCTGCAGGGCGAGGTGGTAGGCACGCAGCGGCAGGTCGCCAATGGTAAAGCCGCGGGCGCGGATGCGCTCGGCGATCAGCTCGATGGACGGGATGCCAGCGGCGGGGTAGGCCGCCGGCTGCTCGCGGAGGCGGGCGGCGCCCACGGGTGCGCCCGCCTCGGCCTGCTCCATCAGCGCCTCGTTGAGCGGTAGCAGGTCGAGCACATCGGCGATGATGCGCTGCTCGAGGTCGGCGGGCAGGGCCGCCCAGGGGTAGACAAAGCCGGCCCAGAGGTAGCCGGCGCCGCGGGCGCCCAGGTAGCGGTCGATCCAGAGCGGCGGGGTGGCCTCCTCGGCAGCGGCGAAGCGCGCCTGGCCCTGCTCGGCGATGCGTGTGACAAGCGGCTGCCAGACCGGGTGGGCGCCGGCCCAGAGGCGCGCCAGGTCGTCTTTGCGGGCGCGCCAGAGCTGCAAGCCGACGAGCACGGCCTGCTCGGCGGCGCTGACCGCCACCAGCACACCCGCGCCGCGGGGTGGCCGGTCGAAGGCAACCCAGTAGTCGGCGATCGGGTCGCGCTGGCCGCGGCCACGGTGCAGGTAACGCTGGCTCTTGAAGCTCACCTCGTAGAGCGGCCACTCGCGCGGAAAGCGGCGCGCGGCCGCTGCGCGCACGCGCTCAGCG
>DAOUBZ010000021.1:0-2979 GCA_034432515.1 Chloroflexaceae bacterium
GGCGTGGCGCCACCGCGGCGGTGGCGCCCACGGCGTCGGCGCGCAGTTCAACCAGCGGCGGCAGCCCCGGGAAGAGCGTCATCAGCAGGCCAAGCAGCGCCAGGTTGAGCAGCACCGCGCTCGCCAGGCCGTTCCGCACCAGCGGGTCGCTCCAGAAGGCGTAGGCGAAGATCCGGCCGGCCTCCACCCCGGGCGTGAGTTGCTGCACCGCGCCGATACGCCGGCGCTGCTCCAGGTCCTGCACGAAGCCGTCGGCATCGCGTGGCGAGATGGCGTAGGAGTCGCCCGGCATATGCACCACCAGGGCCTGTGCGAGCGGCACGGTGCTGAAGGCGTGGATGACGCGCCCGCCGGGCAGGTGCAACTGACTGTGCACGGCGCCGATGTTGGCAACGCGCAATCTAGCGCCGCCGGTGAGGCTGGCACCACTCTCGATGTTCTCGATCTGGCCGAGTGGGACGATGGCCCGATTGCCCAGCCAGTGGATGTAGAGCCCGTTCCGGTCGACGCTGTAGGCCAGGGTCAGCATGGCGACGACGCGGTAGGCCAGGCCGGCGGCGAGCAGCAGCAGGGCGAGGAAGGCCAGATAGTGAGCGAAGAGCAGCGCGTCGATCGGCCAGCGCTCGGGGGGCTGGGCCAGCGCCGTGAAGAGCCCGAGGCCGAGGTAGAGGGCGGCCCCGGCGGAGGCGAGCAACGCCACCAGGGCCACCCACAGGCGCCACGAGGCTTGAGCTTTCCAGCGTCGCATACGCAGTGAGCCCGGCTACGGCGTCGCGGTCGGCGCGGGCGTCGGAGTCGGCACGGGTGTCGGTGGCCCGGGCAGGAAGGTTGGCTCGGGGGTTGGGACCGGCTCCGTGGGTACGGCCGTAGGGCTTGGCGTCGGCTCGGGGAAGCGGCGCACGTCGCTGACGGCCCGCCGTTCCGCGACCCAGCGGTCGAGGGCCTCGGTGCGTGCTTCGCGCAGCTGGCGCTCCTCGCTGGGCACATCGCGACGGGTGAGCTCAATGACGTGCCAGCCGAACCGGGTGCGGATCGGGTCGCTGATCGCGCCCTCGGGCAGCGCAAAGGCGGCCGCGACCAGTTCGGGCGGGTAGGTCGCCCCATTGTCGGCGCGCCCGTCGCGGTCGAAGCTGCCGAGATCGCCGCCGCTCTCGCGCGAGCCGGGATCGTCGGAGCGCTCGGCCGCCAGGGCGGCGAAGTCGGCGCCACCACGGAGCTCGGCGGCGATCGCGTCAGCGCTGGCCCGCGCCGCAGCGAAGGCCGCCTCGACCTCGGCCTCGCTCGCGTTCTCCGGCGGATTCACGGCAACCAGGATCTGGCGCGCGCCGACCCGCTCGGGCTCGTCGCTGTAGTTGAAGCCCTCGGCGGGCACCAGTTGCTCCTGCACGCGGGTATTGATCAGCTGCTCGCGATACTGCTCCTGCAGCGCGGCGCGGAAATCGGTCCTGGCAAGCTGGGGCTCCGCGCTGGCGGCCGCCAGCTCAAGCTCGTAGCGGCGGAAGATCTCATCGACGATCTGGTCAACCTGGCTGGCAGCCTCCGCGGGCGCCGGGGTGGGCCGCGGTGTGCTGGTGGGCGCCGGCGTCGCCGTGGGTGCTGGCGTTGCCGTCGGCCCGCCGGGTGTCGGCGTCGCCTCGGCGGTCGCGGTGGGCGCGTCGGTCGGGGCCGCCACGGTGGTCGTTGCGAGCGCCGGCTCGGCCGTCGTAGTGAGTGGCTCGGTCGGTGGCGGCAGGAAGATCAGGCCCAGGTCGCTGGCCAGTTCCTGGTTGACCTCGTCCTCGCTCACCACAACCCCCTCGGCGGCAGCGCCCTGGATCTTCACCTGGCGGTCGATCCAGGCATTGACCACCGCATCGTCCACTGGGGCGCTGCGGATGGCCGCGATCTGCTGATCGATCACCGGGCTCTGGCCGAGGAACTGCTGGGTGAACTGGGGGTTGCCGCCGAAGAGGGCGAGCAGCTGGAAGTTCTGCACGATCTCGCGTGCATAGGCCTGCTTGCGCTCGGTCCAGTAGCCCGAGCGCGAGAGCTCGCTGGCGCCGACGCGGGCGACGGGGCGGCTCGGCAGCCAGAGTTGCTCGTAGGCCAGGCCGATCAGCACGGCCAGCAGGGCAAGGCCGATCGTCGCGGCAGTGATGGTGATCACGAGACGCTGGCGCTGCTCCTCCTGGAGTTTGCGCGCGGCGACACGGCGCGGGCCTGCCGGGTTACCGGCAGGCTTCGGGCGCGACGGGGGTGGCGTGGAGGCGCCACCCTGCTGCGGGTTCTTGGGTTTTTCTGCCATAACAGGAACCGCCGTCCCCTGCAAGCTCGGCTAGAACGGGATATCCTCATCGCCGATATCGGGGGGCGCGGGGGGCTGCGGGCTGCCACGCGGAGAGCGCGCGGGCCCGGCGGGCGGGGCGTAGTCGTCGGAGTCGCGGCCGGCGCGGCCCTCGCGGCTATCGAGGATGATCATATCGTTGGCGATCACCTCGGTGCGGTAGCGCGTCTGGCCGCTCTGCTGATCCTCCCACGAGCGGGTCTGGAGCCGGCCCTCCAGGTAGACGCGCGTACCCTTGCTCAGGTACTGGCTGCAGGTCTCAGCAAGCTTGTTCCAGGCGACCACGCTGAACCACTCGGTGTCCTCGTGGAGCTCGCCGCCACTATCACGCCACTGGCGACCCACGGCGACGCGGAAGGTCGTCACGGGGCTGCCGGAGGCGGTGTAGCGAAGCTCCGGGTCGGCACCGAGCCTGCCGATGATCATGACCTTGTTGAGATCGCGTGCCATGGCTTGCCCATCCTTAAGTCCCGATACCGGTGCGAATGAACTACATCAGACGAAGTGCGCTGACGCGGTGAGGCGATGACCCGTGACGCGGTGAGGCGGTGACCCGTGACGCGGTGAGTATCACCCGGTCGCCCCAGGGCGGGGTCAGGCCGACGCATGCGCCACCCGGTGGCGCCGTATCCCGGGGCGGGCCTGGGGCGCATGCG
>DAOUBZ010000022.1:0-13625 GCA_034432515.1 Chloroflexaceae bacterium
GGGGGCGCAACTCCCCAAAAACCTACCCCTGGTAGGGCGCCCCGCGCCCCCCCGGCGCCCCCCGGCGCCCCGGAGGCGCGGGGACGGCTCACTCCAGCGGTGCCTGAACCTCGGCGCGCGCCGCCCGGCTCGAGACGAGCGGGGTGACCGGCTCGTGCATCAGCCAGTGATAGCAGGCCGCGGCCACGGGCATGAGCAGCCAGAAGTTGAAGAGGCGGAAGATGATCGCCGCCGGGAGCGCGGCCGGTCCGGTGCCTAGCTGGGTGAGCACGGCCACCAGCGCCGCCTCCACCGTACCGCCGCCGCCCGGCAGCACGTTGAAGGTCGATGTGACCAGGGCAATGCCAAAGGCGGCCAGCATCATGCCGAAGTTAGCATCCACCCCAAGGCTCTTCAGCACCACTAGCATCGCCAGGCTATGGCCGCTCAGCGCCGTCAGTTGTACCAGCACCAGCAAGATCACGTCGCGGCGGCGGCTGGCCAGCAGCGTGCGCCCGCGGGTCAGGTCCCTGATGATCCGCGCCGCCCACGCCCCCGTCCAGCGCCGGCCCACCAGGCGGCCCACCCCGAGCTGCACCGTGGTCGCCCAGTGGCGCAGCGTCGCCTCCGGGCGGGTGAGCAGGAACGCTCCGCCGCCGATGAGCGTAATCGCGACGACGCCGGCCACGATGCTTGCGGTTGCCGCATCGAGCCCGTGCACGGCCAGATAGATCAGGCTAAAGGAGAAGACCAGCAGCATCGCCACCGCGTAGCTCAGCGTCTCCAGCGAGGCGATCAGCGCCGACTCCCCGGGCGAGATGCCGCGCCGGGTGAAGTTGCTCATCAGGAAGGCGTAGCTGCCCACCCCACCGGCGGGTACCGACTGGCTCACCACAATCGCCACCAGGGCCGTGGCCCAGAGGCGCAGTATGCCCAAGCGATAGCCCAGCGAGCGCAGGATGATGTTGAACACCTGCGAGCTAACCAGATAGCTGAGGCCGATCAGCGTGAAGGCTAGCACAAGCCAACCGTGCTGAGCCTCGTTGAGCAGGCCAAAGGCCTCACGGATCCAGGCGCGGTTCAGCACTGCAAGGATCAGGATCACCAGGCTGATCAGGATGCTGGTGATGAGCTTCCAGCGGGATCTGGGCATCAGGGCGTCCTTTTCTCACGCGGCACGGCGCTGATTTCGCTGTTTCATAGGTGATAGACGGACGCCGCCGGTCGGGAGTTGCAGCGGCAGATACCTTCAGGGCAGGAGGCTACCAGGCAATGCTGAAGCCACCTTCTTTCCCGGTCGCCGGTTCCCACTGGATTTCAACCTTCTCAACCATCGCGCTGTTTGGGCCGCTGTAACACCAGGTGACCAGGCGCTGCACCGCCGGGCGTGTGCCCTCGAAGACCGCCTCGACCCGCCCGTCGGGCAGGTTGCGGACCCAGCCCTCCACCCCGGCCGCCCGCGCCCGGTCCCGCGTATGGGCCCGAAAGCCGACACCCTGTACGCGGCCTGCAATCACCACCCGAGCCCGTACCAACTCCATACTGATCTGTCGCTCCTCGCTGGCTTCATGGCTGCTGCACTGTCGCGACGCGAGCCAGCGAAAAGTATACCGTAGCGCCGTGTTCGGCGCAATCGGGAAGCTCTTCCTCAAATCCCGGGAAGCGGTCGCTTCCCGGAAATTGATGGTATACTGCCAGCGGACGACCATACCCGCCCGCCGGCATTCCGGCCTGGAAGCGCACCATGGCTGATCAGACCAAGATCCGTAACTTTTGCATCATCGCCCACGTCGATCACGGCAAGACGACCCTCTCCGACCGGCTGCTGCAGATGACCAGCACCATCGCCGAGCGTGAGCGCCGTGACCAGCACCTTGATTCGATGGAGCTTGAGCGTGAGCGCGGGATCACGATCAAACTCAAAGCGGTGCGTATGCGTTACCAGGCCGCCGATGGCGAGCACTATATGCTCAACCTGATCGATACGCCTGGCCACGTCGACTTCAGCTACGAAGTTGGCCGCTCGCTCGCTGCCTGCGAGGGCGCGCTGCTCGTCATCGACGCGGCCCAGGGCATCGAGGCCCAGACGCTCGCCAATGTCTACCTGGCGCTTGAGAATGATCTGACGATCATCCCGGTGATCAACAAGATCGACCTGCCCGGCGCCCATCCCGACGAGGTGGCCGCCGAGATCGAGAAGGTGATCGGCATCCCCGCCGCCGAGGCGATCATGGCTTCGGCCAAGGAGGGCATCGGTGTCCCCGCGATCCTCGAGGCGATCGTCACGCGTATTCCCCCGCCCCATGGTCAGGCCGGGCAACCGCTGCGCGCGCTGATCTTCGACTCGCACTACGATCCCTACAAGGGGGTGATCGCCGCCGTGCGTGTCGTCGACGGCGTCCTGCCCTCCGGTGCGCGGGTGCAGTTTATGGGCACTGGCGCCCGGGCCGAGACGCTCGAGATCGGCGCGTTCCGCCCCGCGATGCAGCCCCTCGATCTGCTCAATACCGGCGAGGTTGGCTATATCGCCACCGGCCTGAAGACGGTTGAGGAGTGCCAGGTCGGCGATACCGTCACCCTGGCCGACCAGCCCGCCGCGACGCCGCTGCCCGGCTATCGCCCCGCCAAGCCGATGGTCTTCGCCGGCCTCTACCCGGTTGATAGCAACGCCTATCCTGAGTTGCGCGATGCGCTCGAGAAACTCAAACTCAACGATGCCGCCCTCTCCTACCAGCCCGAGAGCTCCGCGGCGCTTGGCTTTGGCTTCCGCGCCGGCTTTCTTGGCCTGCTGCATATGGAGATCGTGCGCGAGCGGCTTGAGCGCGAGTACGACCTCGACCTGCTGATCACCGCACCCAGTGTGGAGTACCAGGTGCTGCGCACCGATGGCGAGATCGTGACCGTCTCCAATCCCTCCGAGATGCCCGAGGTGAGCAAGATTGCGGCGATCGAGGAGCCGATCGTGCAGATCAGTGTGATCACGCCCACCCGCTACATCGGCGCGATTATGGAGCTTGTCACCACCCGGCGCGGCGTCTTTGAGACCATGGAGTACCTCGACCCGACTCGCGTATTGCTCAAGTATCGCATGCCGCTCGCCGAGATCGTGATCGACTTCTACGACCGGCTCAAGAGCGGTACGCAGGGCTATGCCTCGCTCGACTATACGCTCGCCGGCTACCAGGAGGCCGATCTGGTCAAGCTCGATGTGCTGGTCAACCAGCAGCCCGTCGATGCGCTCTCGCTGATCGTCCATCGCGAGTTTGCCTACCAGCGTGGCCGCGACCTGGTGGAGCGCCTGCGGCAACTCATCCCGCGCCAGATGTTCGAAGTGCCCATCCAGGCCGCGATCGGCAGCAAGGTGATTGCGCGCGAGACCGTGCGCGCCATGCGCAAGGACGTGCTTGCCAAGTGCTACGGCGGCGATGTGACGCGCAAGCGCAAGCTGCTCGAAAAGCAGAAAGAGGGCAAGAAGCGCATGAAGATGGTCGGCAATGTCGAGATACCCCAGGAGGCCTTCATGGCCATCCTCTCACTCGGCGAGACGAGTAACGCGGAGCGGTGAGGGGCTAGACGCAATACTTTTCAAATACGACAAGGCTTACGGCACGGCCCCCCTCCCAACCACCCCCCGCTGGGGGGAGGAGCCGGATGCAGCGCACGGCGGGTCACGTGCTGGCGAGCCGTCGGTATGCCTCCGAACCGCTCCAACAGCGAGGGGAGCCGGAAGCCCTCCCCAACGGGGGAGGGTTGGGAGGGGGTAACGCGCTTATTTGAAACGTATTGCGGCTAGACGCCAGTGGCGTGATACGCCAACCCTGGGGAAGGTATGGTGTGCGGCACAGCCAGATAAGGGTCGATCTGAAAACTATGAACATTTCAGGTAATGCCATCTCCATCCTCCTCCGGCTCAGCGCCGGGCTGCTGTTGCTGGTTGCCCTTGCAGGATGCGCCAGCACCCAGAACGGCCAGGCGCTCGTTTCGCCCCCCGACAGCCCGGTGATCCTGCGCTTCGCCAGCCAGACCTACACCGTTGCCGACTTTGAGCGCCGCCTCGAACGGGATATTGGCCCCGCTGTCGCCGATCTCGTCGCCCAGGGCCAGACGCCGGAACAGATCGAGCAACTGGCGAATGAGGCGAACATCCGCACGCGCATCTTTGACAGCGTGGTCCAGGATCTGCTGCTGCTTGACTACGCGCGCCGCCACGGGATTGGCGTCGACCCGTCGGCGGTTGATGCGGCGGTGCTGCCCCAGGCGTCGCTCGACCTGGCTACCCCGCTTAGCTCCATGGTCGCGAGCCGCGAGCGCACCGCCCGCGAGCAGCTGGTCTACGAGGTGATCGCCCGCAATACGCGCGCCGAGATGGTCAGAGCGCGCCACATTCTTGTCCAGGACGAGGCTGCCGCCGACCAGGTCATGGCCGATCTGGCTGCCGGCGCCGATTTTGCAAGCCTGGCCAGTGAGCGATCGCAAGATACCGGCTCGGCCCAGCAGGGCGGCGAGCTTGGCTGGGCGCCCCGTGGCCAGTATGTGCCCGAGTTCGAGGAGGTGGCCTTCTCCGCGCCGCTCAATACGCCGACGAAGGTGCAGAGCCAGTTTGGCTGGCACGTGATCGAGGTGCTCGAGCGCGAGGCGGACCGGCCCTTCGATAGCTTTGACCAGCTCCGTACCAGCAGTAACGCGCAGCTCTACTACGAACAGAGCTTTATGCCCTGGTACGAGGAACTGCGGCGCCAGTCAGAGAAGAGCGGCGAGCTGCAGATCGCCCCCGGCTTCGACCCCAACAGCGTCCCGCTCCCGTTCCCGCAGTGAGTGGTTGCAAGACGATGCGCTGTGCACGGCGCGCGGCGTGAGGTCTCCAATGGCGTTGCTGAGCCATGGCCGGTTGCTTGATGCTGCGATCGCCACCTTTCGCCTGGAGGCGTTGACGGGCGTGCAGCTCTGGGAAGTGGCGGCGCTGCTCGCTGCTGCCCGGCCTGCGGGCCTGCCCGCGCCTGGCACGCCGGTGACGGTGGCGTCGTATGCCGAGACGCAGGGCTTTGGCGCGTACCAGCCGCCGCCTGCCCCCTTCCCGCTTGCCCCCGCAGCGCCCGTCGTGATCCACGGCGAACCCGCGGCTGACTGGCCGGCGCTGGCCGCTCTGCTGCAAACCCGCTACTCCGCTGCGCACCCGGTCCAACTCGCGGCCCTCGATGCAGCTGGCGCGCCCCGTGCTCCACGGGAGGGCGCCCTGGCCGAGGTTGCCGGCTGGCCGCCGGAGCCCGCGGCCCGGCTGCTGCTCTACCTGCCGCCACTTGCCCCTGCCGCCGATCTTCGCGGCGCCGACGGCCTGCGCTGGGTGGTCACGCGCCTGCTCGCTCCGGGTGGCTGTCCGTGGGACGTGCGCCAGACCCATCGCTCACTCCGCGCCGCCTTGCTCGAGGAGACGCACGAGGTGCTTGAGGCGATCGACGCCGATGACCTGGCTGCCCTGAGCGAGGAGCTGGGTGATCTGTTGATTGCCGTCTTCAGCCACAGCGAGATGGCACGCCAGGCCGGGCAGTTTGCCCTGGAGGATGTGCTGGAGCAGGTCACGCGCAAGCTCATCGGCCGCCACCCGCACGTGTTCGCCGAGTTGGCGGTGGAGGGTGAGAGCCAGGTGCTGCGCAACTGGGAGCAGATCAAGGCGGCGGAGTTGGCCGCCAGGGGCAAAGCGCGCGCCAGCGCCCTCGATGGCGTGCCGCCTACCCTGCCGGCGCTGGCCGCGGCCCAAAAACTCGGCAAGAAGGCGGCCCGCGCCGGCTTCAACTGGGCCGACGTGGCCCAGGTCTGGGCGAAGCTGCAGGAAGAGCTGGACGAGCTCGCCGTGGCTGCTGCCGCCGGCGATGCGCGGCTCGCCGCCGAGGAGTTGGGCGATGCGCTGTTTGTGGCAACTCGGCTCGCCGACTGGCTCGGTCTCGACGCCGAGGCGGCGCTCCGCGAGGCCAACGCCAAGTTCCGCCGCCGCTTCACCACCCTCGAGGCCACCGCCGCGGCCCGCGGGCGCCCACTGGCCGCCATGGAGCTCGACGAGCTCCTCGCGCTCTGGGACGAAGCGAAGCGTGTCTAGGGCCGCGTGGTTGGGCCGTACAGCGAACACGCCATGCCTCCGCCAATTGAGCTGTATCTCGACGATATTGTCCAGACGCGCAAGGCCCACCCGTGTGGCGGTGATACCTGGCGCATCGTGCGCCTGGGCGCCGAGATCGGCCTCCGCTGTGAACGTTGCGGGCGCAAGGTGCTGCTGCCGCGCGCCGAACTGGAGCGGCGCATCAAACGCTTCGTTGCCCGTGGCTCGGAGCACTGAGTGATCGGTAGACCTCTAGCAGTGAGCAACCCTTGCCATAAGCTGATTGCGCGCCTCGCGCGGAGCGGGCTGTGGCTGCTGCTTGTGCTGACGGCCGTGCTGAGCCTTGCCCGGCCAACCGAGGCCCAGGGGCGCGGCCCGATCTATACGCTGACCCTCGACGGAGTGGTGAGCCGTTTTAGCGTCGGCTTCCTCGAGCGAGCCATGCGTGAGGCCGAGGCGGCCGGCGCCGAGTTGCTGATCGTCCAGCTCAGCGCCCAGGGCGCCGTGCTGAGCGAGGTGCGCAGTGCCGCCGCCCAGGTGGCGCAGGCCCGGGTGCCCGTCGTGGTCTATGTGACACCGCAGGGCACGCGCAGCGGCGCTGCCGGGGTGTGGCTGCTGCCGGCGGCCCACCTGGCCGCCATGGCCCCCAACACCAGCTTCGGCATCGCGGCGCCCCTGGTGCAGCCGGCCGCGAATCTCAGTGACGCGACCCAGGAACTGCTCTATAACGAGACGATCAACCAGCTCACGGACTGGAGCCGTGCGCGGGGGCGGAACGACGCCTGGGTCGAGCAGGCCGTGCGCCAGGGCCTCGTGCTCAATAACGAGCAAGCGGTTGCGCTTGTCCCCCCGGCGGTGGACGTGGTGGCCCGCGATCTGCAGGAGTTGCTGGCTACGCTCGAAGGGCGGGTGGTCGTCCTGGAGGGCGGTGAGCAGCGCACGCTGAGCACGCTTGGCCGCGCGCCGCAGCCACTGGCGCCGACCCTCTGGGAGCAGGTCCTGTTGCTGCTGGCGACGCCGACGGTGGCCTTCTTGCTGCTCGTGCTGGCGGCGGTTGCCATCTATGGCGAACTGGTCACGCCGGGGGTGGGTGTACTGGCCGGGCTTGGCATCGTGCTCTTGCTCGCCGCCGCAGTCGGCTTGATCGTCCTGCCGGTGCGCTGGCTGGCGGTGCTGGGGTTGGTGATCGCGTTTGGCCTGATTGTTGCCGATCTGTATACGCCATCACATGGAGCGTTCACCGTGGTGGGTCTTGTCGTACTGGTGGTCAGTGCCCTGACCTTATTCGACGCGGCGCAGGCACCAGGGGTGGGTGTGGCCCTGTGGGCCGTGGTGCTGGTCGCGCTGCTGGTTGCCGCCTTTGCGGCCGTGGGCATCTACCTGGTGCTGCGGACACGGAACCGGCCGGTGGCGACCGGCCAGGAGGGCCTGGTTGGCCGTCTCGCCGAGGTACGCAAGCGCCTCGATCCGGAGGGTTTTGTCTTCGTCGAAGGGGCGCTGTGGCGAGCAGTCAGCGAAGATGGTGACGTGGAGCCGGGCGAACTGGTGCGCGTCACCGGGGTCTACGAGTTGCGGCTCACAGTGCGGCGTATCGCCGAGGAACCCGGCCCTGCGCAGCGCAGCTCGCTTGATCGGCAGGGTTAGTGGTGTGTGAAGGAAGTTACCTGGCATGTCTGCCCCCCTCCCGATTAGTTAGTGGGCCCGTCACATCATCGCCTCTCGCCCCACAACGGCAACAGGCCGACGTATGCGCCACGATGTGGCGCCTTTTCCCGTCACGCGCCTGGGGCGAATGCGTCGGCCCGGCCCTACAGGTATCGCGTCCTTGCGTCGGAGTCGGGCTGCCGTGGGGCCGCCGAACAGGGTACAATGGAGTCCTGAGGCGCTCGTCGCATATGAGCGAGCCTAGCCAGCAAGGAGAAATAGGATGGGTGGTGGAACTGGTCTTGCATTACTCGCCTGTCTGGCCGTCCTGGCCTTCATTGCGCTGATGGTGCTGCTCTCGGCGATCAAGATCGTGCCTGAGTACGAGCGGGGCGTGATCTTCCGGCTGGGGCGGCTCATGGGCGCCCGTGGCCCGGGGCTCTTCCTGGTCATCCCGGTCTTTGAGCGCATGGTGCGGGTCGACACGCGCGTGATCACCATGGATGTGCCGGTGCAGGAGGTGATTACGCTCGACAACGTGACGATCAAGGTCAACGCGGTCCTCTACTTCCAGGTACTCAACCCGAACTGGGCCGTGACCAAAGTGATGGACTACATCCGCGCCACCATGCAGATCGCCCAGACGACGCTGCGCTCGGTGGTTGGCCAGGTGGAACTGGACGAACTGCTCGCCCAGCGCGAGAAGATCAACCAGAAGCTGCAGCAGATCATCGACGAGCAGACCGAGCCCTGGGGCATCAAGGTGACGATCGTCGAGGTCAAGGACGTTGAGTTACCGCAGAACATGCAGCGCGCGATGGCCAAGCAGGCCGAGGCGGAGCGCGAGAAACGCGCCAAGCTGATCCACGCCGATGGCGAGTTGCAGGCCAGCCGCACCCTGGCCGAGGCCGCCGAGATCATTGCCCGCGAGCCGGTGACCCTCCAGCTGCGCTACCTGCAGACACTCACCGAGATTGCGGTCGAGAAGAACAGCACGATCATCTTCCCGCTGCCGATTGAGACGATCAAGCCCTTTGTCGACGCAGTGAGCCGTGGGAGCGCCAACGGGGCCACGGCGGCGCCGCCGGCCCGCCCACCCGCGACGCAGCGCCTCGATTAGTGCACCGGGCAGTTGATTGGGCTGCCGAAGGCCCTGAGCCGGGTGGCTTGCTGCGCTCGTGCCACCGTAACGCCGGCGCAAAGCGTTCGCGAAACGCCGCAGCCGTTGTGCCCGTGAAGCGCGATAGGCAAAAATGCCGACCGACGACCAGACTTCCGGTCGTCGGTCGGCGTTGTGCAGGCCTGGAAGGTCTCAGCCGTTGACGGCGCGCGCGTTGTGCTGGGCGACCAGGCCGCGCACCGTCTCCACCAGTTCGTCCATGAAGAACGGCTTGGATAGGTAGGCGCTCACGCCGAGGGCGCGCGCCTCGCGGCGCAGATGGTCGGTGTCGTAGGCGGTAACCATCACCATTGGCGCGGTGACACCACGCTCTTTGAGCACCTCGATCAGCTTCAGACCGCTCATGCCGCGCAGGTTGTAGTCCGCCACCAGCAGGTCGAAGGGCTGCTGGTTCCAAAGCTCCAGCCCCTCCTCGGCACTGAGCACAGTGACAAACTCATACGGCATGCCAAGTTCTGGTAGCGCCAGTTCGACAATGCGCCCGATATGGTTGTCGTCTTCGACGAGTAAGATCCTGAGACGCTGGCTGTAAGCTGTCATGGCCGCCTCCCCGCGCTTGCCACTGCCGCTCCGTTGCCTGCACCGGTGGACGACGTGGCAGCTGCTTGCTGCGTAGGAGAACGTCACGGTGCCGTGATGAGGTTGGCGTTTATAGTAGCATAGGCCACAACGGCAGGGCAAGTAACAGAATCGTTACCTGCCACGTCAGGACGCGACTTTGACAGGCAAAATAGGCGAATCTATAATGGTTCGTAGGCTACAATGCGTTTATCTGCTGCGATAGGAATGGCTCTCTATGTACGGTCTGATCACACGGCCACGTCTCGCCGTTGCTGCGCTCTTTGGCTTCTACCTCTTTCTCTATCCCTGGTCAATCGCCTTGATTGCGCTGGACCGGGTGCCGGTCTGGGGTACCTGGATGGGAGGTGCGCTGCTGATCCTGCAGGGCGCCCTCATGGGGCTCTGGCTCGCCGTCAACTTCGGCCGCTGGGGCATTCTTGCCTCGCTATGGGTGCTGTTTCTCTCGTGGCTGATCGAGCACGTCGGTGCGAGTACCGGCTTCCCATTTGGCTCCTACAGCTATACCGATGTGCTCCAGCCCCAAATCTTCGGCGTGGTGCCGCTAGCTATCCCGTTCGCCTGGCTGCTGATCGTGACCTCGGCGATGGGTGTTGCGAGCCTGTTCCTCTATCCCGAGAATCGCACCACGGGGTCCGAGGCGCGGGTCAGCGTCGGACGGGTCCTGATCGCGACGGCTTTTGCACTTTTACTTGACGTAACGATCGAGCCGTTCGCGGTACACATCAACCACTACTGGACCTGGAGTGACAGCGATCCCGGCCTGTACTACGGTATTCCCGCCTCCAATTTTATCGCCTGGTGGTTCACCAGTTTGCTCTTGAGCTGGGTGCTGGCGCTCCATCGCAGCGGCGCAGTGCGGGCGACGCGCACCGCGCCGGGCAAGCACGGCCGTCCCTTCTGGCTCTGGCTGCCGCTGACGCTCTATCTCACGAATCTGACGATGTTCGTGGTGGTCAACCTGGCTCGTGGTCAGGCCACGGCAGCGATCATCGGCGGGCTGATCTTCGCCGTCATCGCCGGGCGCGGGAGCGTGCCGCGCCTGGTGCGGCGTCTCCGTGCTCGCGCCGAACAGGAGAGCGGGGCCTAGGCAGCAGGCGCAAGAAGACATCGAACTGCTCGTCGATGCCGCGGCGCCCGCGCAACAGTGGCCTGAAGCGTTCGAGGCGCTGCTCGAGCACATCGTCGCGCAGCGCGTCACAGGCTGCGGTGAGCCGCCGGGTGATCTCGCTCAGCGTGGCGTCGGGGTCATCCGGGGTAGCGGCGCGGTGCTGGGGCCCGATGCGGATATACGCCTGGGGGAACTGGCGCCCGAGGAGTTCGTAGCGCAGGGCGACCGGGCACAGGTTCACGGGGCCGGCCTGGGCGATGATGCGCGCTATTCCCGGGAAGGTGACGAGCGGCCGCCGGTCGTTTGGCACGATCCGGCCCTGGGGAAAGATAAACAGCGCCCGTGGCCGTGTGCCGCCCCGCAGCAGCGCGGCGGCGTAGGCCTGGGATCGCCGCGCGTCCTCCGGGTTGTCCCGATTGACGCTGAAGGCGCCCGACCAGCTGAAGAACCGGTAGGCGCGCAACTGCTTCTCCTCCATCAGCAGGTGCGCATCGAAGCGCCCGCGGAGCACCACGCGATGGATGACGTACATCAGGTAGCCATCCCACCACGAGGCGTGGTTCAGGTAGAGGATGAGCGGGCCATCCCGCGGATCGGGCAACGGGCCGTGGCTCTGCAGCCAGACCCGGTCGAAGAACTTCCAGATCGAGCGGCGGGCCAGCAGCCAGTAGATCGCCGCATCAAGCAGCGGGTGCTTGGCGGCGGGAATGGCCGGTTGCAGTTCACCGGACGTCACGGCGGCTACACCAGGGCGTCCGGGTGCATATGGTGGGCACGGCTGAAGGCCTGGCGGGCAAGCGCCACCGCCTCGGCGATCAGTTCGTCCGGGTCGGTGGCCGCGCCAACGTAGAGCTCGCCGATGCACTCCGCCTCCACCAGGTCGAGCGCGTGCCGCAGCGGCCACAGGCCGTGGGTCGAGTCGTCGCCGATCGCCACCAGGGCCACGAAGCGACGGCGCACCGGTGGCGGTGCCGCGTTGAGCGCCTCGACCAGGCCGTGCAGGCGCGCGGGCAGGTGGCCGCCAGGCAGCGGGGTGACCACCAGCAGCACCTCGGCGTCAGCGATGTCGGCGAGCAGCGGCGTGGTCAGCGGATCGTCCAGGCTGGGAGCTGTATCGCTGATCAGCACTTCGCCGAGGTAGGCGGCGCGCTTGACCGGCGGCAGGGCGGCGAGCATGGCGTTCAGGCACTCACGGGCCGGGCCGCTGTCGTTGGCGCTCCCGCAGATGCCCAGGGTAAAGAGGTAACCGTCGTGCATGGCTTGTCAGTGGTTTGCATTCAGAAGGGCGCTGGCAGTCCAGCCCTGCTGGCAATGTGGCCAGCTGACGGGCGTGGCGAGGAACGGCTCGAAGTAGGCTTCGATCGCACTGCGGGCCGCCGCGGGGCTCTGCGCCTGGTGGACGGCAACGCGCAGCTGGCTGGCGTTGGGCAGCCCGACAACGAACTGGCCGATCAGCTGCTTGATCTTGTTCAACGCGAGTCGACCGGGCATCTCGGCCTCGCACATGGCCATGTAGCCAAGCAGGAACGCCAGCTTATCGGCGGGTCCGGGCTGGAAGATCGGCTCCCCGCGGCGGATCTGGGCGATCTGCAGGAAGATCCAGGGGTTTTCCATCGCGGCGCGGCCGATCATCACCCCATCGGCGCCGCTGTCGCGCAGGCGGATCAGGGCGTCCTCGGCGTGCTTCACGTCGCCGCTGCCGATCACCGGGATGCGCACCACCTGCTTGACGGCGGCCACGCGCCCCCAGTCGGCGCTGCCCTTGTAGCCCTGTTCGCGGGTACGCGGATGCAGCGCGATCGCCGCAATGCCGGCGTCCTCGGCGATCTTCGCCGTCTCGAGAAAGTTGAGGCTTTGCTCGTCCCAGCCGGCCCGGAACTTCAGCGTGACGGGGATCTGCACGGCGGCCCGCACCGCTCGTAGGACGCGCCCGAGCTTCGGCAGGTCGCGCAGCAGTGAGGCGCCATGGCCGCCGCCGGTGACCTTGGGCGAGGGACAGCCGCAGTTGATGTCGAGGATGTCCGCGCCGAGTTGCTCGACGGTGCGCGCGGCGGCGGCGACCAGGTCCGGCTCGTTGCCGGACAGCTGCATGGTCAGCGGGCGTTCCTCGGGCAGGTAATCCAGCAGATGGTGGCGCCTGAGTGCCTTGGGGCTCATACTGGCGGCATTGGTCATCTCGGTGCTAACCAGCCCGCAGCCGCCGAGGCGCAGGATCATGCGCCGGAAGACGCTGTCGGTTACCCCCGCCATCGGCGCCAGGATGATGTTCGGCGCGATACGCAGGTGTTCGACATGATAGGCCGTGGGCAGGGCCGCAAGCTCGCTCTGGGTCAACATTGTGGTCGTAACGTTCCCGTGGATCAGCGGATAGCCGCCAGATTATACCACTGCCTGTTACTGCTACGCTGGCATGCACCACAGGACCGGAGCAGTTTCTGCGGGGCAGGCCCCAAACACCAGGTCGTTGGGTGGTTCTGGTGGCTGCGCCGCCAGAACCACCCAACGACCATTTCGTGGGGCGGCGCATGACGCAAGGCAGATCTTGACTCTCGCCGTATGGCGTCGTACAGTATGCGGAAACCCTGGCGGAAGGGAGGCCGACGATGGCGACGGCAGAAGATACATCCACCCTGGGCGACCGTCAGCTGGCCCTGGTCTGTAAGGCGCTTGGCAATCCTGTGCGGGTCGCGATCCTGCGTTATGTGCTGCAGCACCCTGACTGCATCGCCAATGAGATCCTGCTGCACCTGCCCGAGGATGGTCCCCACGCCCAGTCGACGCTCTCCCAGCACCTGCGCACCCTGCGCGATGTCGGCTTGCTCGACAGTTATTCCGATGGGGCCGCCGTCTGCTATCGGGTCAACAGTGAGCGTATCGCCTGGTTGAGCGACCAGCTGGGGGCCATGGCCTGATTGATACTACAACGAGGGTTGTCATTCCGAGCGAAGCGAGGAATCCCGGCTGTGATGCCGGACTGAGGCCCTTCGCTCCGGCTACGCCTCCGCTCAGGGTGACAGGCGGATGGCGTACTGATGCGGCAG
>DAOUBZ010000023.1:0-9803 GCA_034432515.1 Chloroflexaceae bacterium
CGTTTTGCCCACGCCGGGTGCGCGGGCGTCCCGCCCGCATGCGGGCCGGAGGCCCGCGTACCCGGGTTTGCCAGCAGTATCGTGCAACGTCGCTGGGGCAAGCCCCAACCCCACCGCCGGAGGCGGACGTTACGCAAGCCCCGGGCACAGGCGGGTTTGACGGCCATACCCGTTACTGGTATGATCGGCAGACAAGGCGTCAGAAAGCCGCCTGTGCAAGGAGCGTGTGATGCCCGACTCAGGACAGACCGAGGGGCGCAAGATCGACCACATTCGCATCGTCCTGGGCGAAGATGTGGCGGCCAAGGGTGTGCATACCGGCTTCGGCGCCTACCGACTCCCGCACACTGCTCTGCCTGAACTTGACCTGGCGGAGGTCGATACCCGGACCCACTTCCTGGGCAAAGCGATCAGCGCCCCGTTGCTGATCAGTTCGATGACCGGCGGGGCCAGCGTGGCCGAGCGCATCAACCTGGCCCTGGCCGAGGCTGCCGAGCACCTGGGTCTGCCGATGGGCGTCGGCTCGCAGCGGGCCGCCGTGGTTGACGGGCGGCTCGCAGCCACCTACCAGGTGCGGCGGGTCGCCCCGCGCATCCCGCTGCTGGCGAATCTGGGCGCCGTGCAGCTGAACTATGGCTTCGGGGTGGACCAGTGCCGGCGCGCGGTTGAGATGATCGAGGCCGATGCGCTGATCCTGCACCTCAACCCGCTGCAGGAAGCGGTGCAGCCCGAGGGCAATACCAACTTCAAGGGCTTGCTAGCCCGCATCGAGCAAGTCTGCCGGGCCCTGGAGGTGCCGGTGGTGGTCAAGGAGGTGGGCAACGGCATCGGCGGCCACGATGCGCGGCGGCTCTATGAGTGCGGCGTGCGGGTGATCGATGTGGCCGGCGCGGGTGGCACGAGCTGGAGCGAGGTGGAGCGTTTCCGCCAGCCCGACGAGCTCGGGCGTCGCGTGGCCGGCGCCTTCGCCGACTGGGGCATCCCCACCAGCGAGTGCATCCGCGAGGTGCGCGCCGCACTCCCCGACGTAACGATCATCGGCTCCGGCGGGGTGCGCAGCGGTGTCGATGTGGCCAAGGCGATCGCCCTCGGCGCGGATCTGGCTGGCACCGCCCGGCCTGCCCTGAGCAGCGCGATCGACGAACGGGGCGCCGAGGCGGTGGTCGAGGGCCTCACGGCCTTCATCCGCGAGTTGCGCGTCGCTATGTTCTGCGCCGGGTGCGCGTCGCTGGCCGACCTCGTGAGGGTGGGGGTGACGAGGTGACCTTCTACCCATGTATGTCTCCCAGCTCAGCCTGCGCGACTTCCGCAACTACCGGCGGCTGGACCTGCAGCTCGATCCGGGCATTACGTTGCTCTACGGCCCGAATGCCGCCGGCAAGACGAGCCTGCTCGAGGCGTTGTTCTTCCTGGCCACCACGCGCTCACCCCGTGTCAGCGCCGACCGTGAGCTGGTGCGCTGGGATGCGGTGGGCGAGGCCGGGGTGACGCCCTTTGCCCGGGTGGCTGCTGAGGTGCAGCGCCGGGCCGGCAAGGTCCGCCTCGAGGTGATCGTCCAGCGCCGTGCCGACGACGCCGGCCAGCTCACCGGCGCCTCAACCAGGCTGGTGCGTATCGACCGGCGCAATGCCCGCGCGCTCGACCTGGTGGGCCAGCTGCGGGTGGTGCTCTTCACCCCGACCGATCTGACCCTGGGCGATGGTCCGCCCGCCGAGCGCCGGCGCTACCTCGACATCACGCTCTCGCAGCTCGACCCGCACTACGTGCGCACGCTCGCCCACTACCAGAAGCTCGTCCAGCAGCGCAACAGCCTGCTGCGGGCCTGGCGCGAGCGGCGCCGCCCGCCCCGCGCCGTCGATGACGAACTGGCCTACTGGGACCAGGAGTTGGCGGCGGCCGGCGGCTACCTGCTCGCCGAGCGGCTACGGGCGGTGCGCGAGCTGAGCCTGATCGTAGGCCCGCTGTTCCAGGCGATCAGTGGTGGCGAGACGCCCCTGGCGATCGCCTATCTGCCGAGCCTCGACCTGGGCGAACTGGATGATAGTGGCAGCCTGGCCACGCGGCTCGGCCAGGGGCTACGGGCGGTGCGCGGCGATGAACTGGCGCGGGGCCAGACCCTGATCGGCCCGCACCGCGACGACCTGGCCTTCACGGTCGGCGGGGTCAACCTGGGGCGCTACGGCTCGCGGGGCCAGCAGCGCAGCGTGACGCTGGCGCTCAAGCTCGGTGAGGCCGAGCTTATGCGCCAGCGCAGCGGCGATGCGCCAGTGCTGCTGCTCGACGACGTGCTCAGCGAGCTTGACGCGGCGCGCCGCAACCACCTGCTGGCAGCGATCCGCCGCCCCGAGCAGCAGACGCTACTCTCGGCGACCGACCTGGCCGACTTCGGGGCCGAATTCCTGGGAGCGATCACGCGCCTGCGGGTCGAAGATGGGCAGGTCTATCCAGGGTGAGGGGAGGCGTGGAGCTGTGGAGGTGTTCTTGTCTCCCCACACCGCCACAGCGCTACACCTCAACCGGGTTGTACTCCAGTTCCTCGGCCTCCTCCTCTTCCCTGGCGGGCTTGAGCGCGGCGGGCAGGCGGTCGTAGATCGTGGTGAGGAAGCGCAGGCCGCCGGCGAGCCCCTCATTGAGCGCCTCGGAGCGGAAGCGCCAGGCCCAGTTCTGGCCGAGGTGGCCGGGGGTGTTCATACGCGCGTCGGCGCCGAGGCGCAGCACATCCTGGAAGGGCACGATCGCGAGGTCGGCGACCGACATCAGCGCGAGGCGGATGAGATCCCAGGCGATATCGGAACCGTCACGGCCCAGGTAGGCCCGCACCTGCTCGCGCTCCGGCTCCGACAGGCCCTGGAACCAGCCGACGCTGGTATTGTTGTCGTGGGTGCCGGTGTAGACGACGCAGTTGGGCACGTGGTAGTGGGGCAGGTAGGGGTTCTCGGGCTCACCGAAGGCGAACTGGAGCACCTTCATGCCCGGGAAGTCGAACTGATCGCGCAGCGCGTGCACATCCGGGGTAATCAGGCCGAGGTCCTCAGCGATGATCGGCAGGTGGCCGAGTGCGCGCTCGAGGTGGGCAAACAGATCGGCGCCCGGGCCTTTGACCCAGCGGCCGTTCATTGCCGTCTCCTCAGTGGCAGGCACCTCCCAGTAGGCGGCGAAGCCACGGAAGTGGTCGAGGCGCAGAATATCGACCTGGCTGAAGCTGGCCTGGAGGCGGGCGACCCACCAGGCGTAGCCGTCGCTGGCCATGGTGCTCCAGCGATAGAGCGGATTGCCCCAGCGCTGGCCGGTGGGGCTAAAGTAGTCGGGGGGCACGCCGGCGACCACACTGGGGTTGCCGTGAGCATCGAGGAAGAAGCGCTGCTGATTGGCCCAGACATCGGCGCTGTCAAAGGCGACGAAGATCGGCGCATCACCGATAATCTTGATCCCGTGCTCGTTGGCGTAGGCCTTGAGCCGGGCCCAGTGGCGGAAGAAGAGGAACTGGAGGAACTGCTGCCAGTCGACCGCCCGCGCGTGGGCCTGGCGGGCCTGGGCGAGCGCGTCCGGCTCGCGATGGCGCAGAGCCGGCTCCCAGCTGTTCCAGGCCTGACCACCGTGGGCGTCCTTGAGGGCCACAAACAGGGCGTAGTCGTCGAGCCACGCGGCGTGCTGCTGCTTGAAGGTGTGGAACGCCTCGCCCACATCGGGTACGGCGCCTTCCTGCATGCGCTCGTAGGCCCGCCACAGCAGCGGTAGCTTGAACTCCATCACCTCGCCGTAGTGCACCGTATCCAGCGAGAGGTGGCGCTCGGCGGCGGCCGAGGCGACCTCGTCATAGCCGAGCAGCCCCTTCTGGATCAGTGCGTCGAGGCTGATCAGCAGCGGGTTGCCGGCAAAGGCTGAGAAGCACTGATAGGGCGAGTCGCCGTAGCCGGTGGGGCCGAGCGGCAGGATCTGCCAGAGACTCTGACCGGCGGCGTACAGGAAGTCGACGAAGCTGTAGGCGGTGGGACCAAAGTCGCCGATGCCCCAGGGGCCGGGCAGCGAGGTCGGGTGCAGCAGAATGCCGCTCGAGCGTGGAAAGCGCATGCGTTCCTCTTCAACCAGTCAGGTGATCCGACACGGTATTTGTGCGAAATCACTAATTTCAATCAAACAGATTGTGCAAATTGTCCAATTCGCTCGCGAAATGCGCTGTAATTGAGCTATTCTCCACGCCCTTGTTATGCCCAACCACGCAATATAACCTCGAAAACGCGAGAGTTAAGAAAAAACAACTCAACACAGCCGATTAATCTGTTGTGATCGGTGAGCAGGAGTGGTATAGTCGCCGCAAGTTCAACCACGACGGCACCAACCCCCCAGGAAATGGCGGTAGAGAATAGAGAGGTTCTCTACCCGGCCTACCCCGAGCAGCACGGGCGTAGTGGATCAGCGTTGCCCTTCCCCGCAGAGATGCACCCGATTGGCCCGTATGCCCGCTCCGTGATGAGCGGCGCAGCCTGATACGCGCAGCTTCCCCACGTTGGCGAGCGCTGCGGCGGCTGCCCGCTGGCGTGAGTGTGTGCCCGGCCAACTCCGGGTTGGCTTCCCCTCAGGAGTGGTCCCCGTGCCGCTGGCACCGGCCGGGGACCCGAGCAGCGGCGGCGTGAGCGCCGATGCGGCGACATCATACCACATGTCCCCCATCCCCGCGCACGCACCGCATCCCAATCAACTGAACCCGTGCCGCTGGCACCGGCCGGGTTCACAGCAGCGGCGGCGTGAGTACCGATGCGTGTTCCCTTTGTCCCCCAGTTGACTCTGCCGCCCCTACGCTCGAACGGACCGGGAGGGCCGTGCCCTTCCAGACCTTGCGTGCCACGCAGCTGCGGGCACGCCGTAGATCCTCACGGAAGGAGCGTCATCATGCGGCAGGTTGCATTTTACGGTAAAGGCGGGATCGGCAAGTCCACCACCCAGCAGAACATCGCTGCGGCGCTCGTCTCGATGGGCAAGAAGCTGATGGTCGTCGGCTGCGACCCCAAGGCGGACTGCACGCGGCTGCTGCTGAGCGGCACACGGCAGCCCTCGGTGCTCGATACGCTGCGTGACATTGGCCCGGAGAGCGTCAACCTCGATACGGTGCTGGTCGATGGCTACGGCAGCGTGAAGTGTGTCGAGTCGGGCGGTCCCGAGCCGGGTGTCGGCTGTGGCGGGCGCGGCGTGATCACCGCCATTCAGACGCTCGAAACCCTCGGCGCCTACAAAGAAGATCTGGACTACGTCTTCTACGACGTGCTCGGCGACGTGGTCTGCGGCGGCTTCGCGATGCCCATCCGCGAGGGCTACGCCGAGGAGATCTACATCGTCTGTTCGGGCGAGTACATGGCGCTCTTCGCCGCCAACAACATCTCCAAGGGCATCAAGAAATTCGCCGAGCGCGGCTACGCCCGCCTGGGGGGCCTGATCTGCAACTCGCGTATGGTCGAGAACGAGCAGGCCATGGTCGAGGAGTTCGCCCGCCGGCTCAACTCGAAGATGATCCACTTCGTGCCGCGCAGCAAGGACGTGCAGCGGGCCGAGATCAACAAGAAGACGGTGATCGACTACGATCCCTCGCTTCCCCAGGCCAACGAGTACCGCGAGCTGGCCCGCAAGATCGACAGCAACGAGGACTTCACCATCCCCACGCCCATGAGCCAGGACGAGCTCGAGGACCTGATGCGCGAGTACGGGATCGTGGATTGATTGCCGATTGCCGCGGTTCACGTACAGATTGCCCGCATGCTGCACGCGAACCGCTGCAACGTAAGTGGTGCATCCGGCAAGTCCCGTGTCACCCTGAGCGCAGCGAAGGGTCCCGCCCGAGATGCTTCGCTGCGTCTACCCTGAGCGAAGCGAAGGGCTCAGCATGACAAATGACCTGGCGGATGCACCAGTAAGGGGAGCCCTGATGACTACACAGCCACCACGTGGGTCGCAAGGCAGCTGCATACCCAGGGTCGATCTCAATACGCACCCGTGCTACAGCCGCGCGGCCCACTTCCGCTTTGGACGGATCCACGTTCCGGTGGCGCCACGCTGCAACATCAAGTGCAACTACTGCGTGCGCAAGTATGCCTGCCCCAACGAGAACCGTCCCGGCGTGACCATGCGCGTAGTTTCGCCCGACGAGGCGCTGGACACGGTACGAGCGGCGCTGGCCCGCGATGGGCGCCTGCGTGTGCTCGGTGTCGCCGGCCCGGGCGATGCCCTGGCCAACCGTGCGACGCTTGCCACCTTTGAGCGCGCCCGCGACGAGTTTCCACAGCTGATCTGCTGCCTCTCAACCAACGGCCTGCTGCTGCCCGACCGCATCGATGCCATCGAGCGCGCCGGGATCACCACGCTGACCATCACGATCAACGCGGTGGACCCGGCGATCGGCGAGCAGATCTACGAACATGTGCGCTACAACGGCACGACCTACCGCGGGCGCGCGGCCTTCGAGTTGCTGCACCAGAACCAGATGACAGGGCTGCGTGAGGCCGCCCGGCGAGGCATGCTGGTCAAGGTCAACTCGGTGCTCATCCCCGGCGTGAATGAGCAGCACATGCCCGCCATCGCTCGCGCCGTGAAGGACCAGGGCGCCTACATTATGAATATCATCCCCATGCTGCCCCTGGCGAAGTTCGCCCACCTGCCCGAGCCGACCGTCGCGCAGGTCAACGCGGTGCGCAACGCCTGCGCGCCAATCATCGAGCAATTCCGCAACTGTACCCGCTGCCGCGCCGATGCGATCGGCGTGCCGGGCGAAGAAGGCTGCGGCACGGGCGCGAGCGTCTGTGTGCCGAAGTTCCTGGCCCGGAAAGGAGATCCAGCATGAAATTCACCTGCAATCAGACCCTGCCCGAGCGAGCGATCCATATCGCGCTCAAAGGCCCGGACGGGGCATGCCAGCGCGGTGACGGCTCAGGCTGTTTCATCGCCAGCAATTCGGCCACCACCCCCGGCGATATGACTGAGCGTGGCTGCACCTACGCCGGTTGCCGCGGCGTGGTCGGCGGCCCGGTGAAGGATGTTATTCAGCTGACCCACGGACCGATCGGCTGTGCCTTTTTCTCGTGGGGCTACCGGCCGCACCTCGCCGACAGCGACTTTCACATGAAGTACACCTTCGTCTCGGACATGAATGAGACGAACATCGTCTTCGGTGGCGAGAAGAAGCTGCTGCAGTGCATCATCGAGGCGAACAACGAATTTCCCGAGGCGAAGGGGGTCTTCATCTACAACACCTGCTCGACCGCGCTGATCGGCGACGATGGGCGCGACGTGGCCAAGCAGGCCGAGGAGTTGATCGGCAAGCCGGTGGTCTTCTTCGAGTGCGAGGGCTTCAAGGGTGTCAGCCAGTCGATGGGCCATCACGTCGGCAATGAGACGATCTTTCGCCAGCTGGTCGGCTCGGTGGAGCCGGAGGGTGACTTCAGCCGCGCGATCAACATCATCGGCGACTACAACATCAAGAACGACCTGCGCACCTTCGAGTACCTGTTCGAGGCGATCGGCATCAAAATCCTCACCCGCTTCACCGGCAATGTCTCGGTGGACGAGCTGAAGATCATGCACAAAGCCGCGCTCAACGTCGTCCACTGCCAGCGCTCGGCGACCTACATCGCCGATATGATGCGCGATAAGTATGGCACGCCCTACATCAATGTGACGCTCTGGGGTATCAAGCACATGTCCGAGGCGCTACGTGCAACCGCAGCCTACTTTGGCCTCGAAGCCGAGGCCGAGGAGGTGATCGCGCGCGAACTGGCCGCCATCCAGCCGAAGATCGACGCCTACCGCCAGCGGCTGCAGGGCAAGACGGTCTTCATCTACCAGGGTGGCCCGCGCGCCTGGCACTGGATCGAGCTACTGCGCGAGCTGGGCATGGAGACGATGACCGCAGCGACCACCTTTGGCCACGACGACGACTATCAGAAGATCTTCGAACAGCTCAGCCCTGGTGCGCTGATGGTCGACAACCCCAACGTGCCCGAGATCGAGGAGATCCTGCGCGATCGCCGGCCCGACCTGTTCATCTCCGGCAACAAGGAGAAGTACGTCGCCTACAAGCTGGGCGTGCCCTTCGTCAATGGCCACACCTACGACACGGGGCCGTATGCCGGCTTCGTGGGCATGCTCAACTTCGCCCGTGACATCGACAAGGCGCTACACGCGCCGATCTGGCGGACCCTGCGCACGCGAGCCCGGCCCGCGCCTGCGGCGCACCACACGGCCCACGGGTTCGAGGAGGTCGTATAGATGAGCAGCATCAGCAAACAAGACCGAGCGGTCGCGATCAACCCGACTCGCTCCTGTGCTCCGATCGGGGCCATGCTCGCCAACTATGGCATCCATGGGGCGATCACGATCAACCATGGTTCGCAGGGCTGCGCCACCTACCCGCGCCACCAGATGGCCCGCCACTTCCGCGAGCCGGTGGAGGTGGCGACCACCTCGCTCAGCGAGAAGACCACCGTCTATGGTGGTAAGGGCAACCTGCTGGCCGCGCTCAAGAACATCGTGGAGCGTTTCCAGCCAAGCTTGATCATGGTCTGCTCAACCTGCCTCTCCGAGACGATCGGCGACGACATCCCCGGGGTGATCGACGAGTTTCTCGACAAGCACCCCGAGGTGACCATTCCGATCCTCTCGGTCAAGACGCCCTCGTACATCGGCAACCACACCACCGGCTTCGACAACTTCCTCAAGGAGATCGCCGGCAACTTGCCTGAGCGGCGCAAGAAGAAGGGCGAGACCAACGGCAAGATCAACATTATCCCGGGCTGGGTCAACCCCGGCGACATCCGCGAGCTGAAGCACATGCTGCGCGAGATGGGCCTGCACGGGGTCTGGCTGACCGACTACTCGGAGACGCTCGACGGCGGCTACTACGAGCCGCGCCCGCACTTTGCGCGTGGCGGCACCACCGTCGAAGAGTTGCGCAGTTCCTCTAAATCGCTGGCCACGGTGGCGCTGCAACGCCACGTGGGTGGCGAGGCGGCCCACATCTACGAGCGGCGCTACAACGTGCCGGCCCACGTGCTGACCATGCCGATCGGCCTGGCCAACACCGACGCCTTCGTCGATACGCTGACCGAGATCACCGACCATCCCATCCCCGAGGCGCTGCAGGTGGAACGGGCTCGCCTGCTCGATGCGCTGGTGGACACGCACATGTTCACCACCGGGCTACGGGTGGCGCTCTACGGCGACCCGGACCTGCTCGAGGGCCTGGTTGGCCTGGTAGCCGAGATGGGCATGACCCCGGCCTACGTGCTGACCGCCGCCGACAACGGGCCGTGGGGCGAGCGCATGGTCGAACTGAGCGAGGAGCTTGGCGTCGAGAGCGAGATCATCCTCAAGGGTGATCTGCATGAGCTGCACAAGCGGATCAAGAACCGGCCGGTGGACCTGCTGATCGGCCACTCGAAGGGCAAGTTCATCGCCGATGCCGAGCGCATCCCGCTGCTGCGGGTCGGCTTCCCGGTCGAGGATCGCTTTGGCTACCACCGGCGCGCCATCGTCGGCTACAACGGCGCGATCGCGCTGGTCGACGAGATTACCAACCTGATCTTCGAGCGCAAAGCCAGCGCCGTGGTTAGCAATACGCTGCTGGAGCTGGGCGTCGAAGGGCCGAGCAGCGTACCGATCGCCGTGTGCAATGGCAGAGCCGGCTGATGGTAGTAACGCATGATGAGTGACGAGCCGCGCCGTCCACATGACACTGGCGCGGCTCCCCGCTCGCCCGCACGCGGGCGAGCGGGGTCTGGAGCCCTACCAGGGGTGGGTTTTTGGGGAGTTGCGCCCCC
>DAOUBZ010000024.1:0-3925 GCA_034432515.1 Chloroflexaceae bacterium
TTCGACCCTACCGCGGCCCATCAATCCGTGGCCAGGGCGGCGGCGGGCGCGCGGCGGATGCCGAGCGAGAGCCCGGTGGCAGCGACGGCCAGCACCCCCGCGGCGAGGAAGGCCACCCCGTAGTCGCCGGTGATGTCGCGGGCGACGCCGCCGAGCCAGGCGGCGAGGGCCGCGCCGATCTGGTGGGCGCAGAAGACCCAGCCAAAGACCGTGGCGGCGTTCTGGCGCCCGAAGCTGTCGGCAACCAGCGCCGCAGTGGGCGGCACGGTGGCGATGTAGTCCAGGCCAAACAGGATCGCGAACAGCGTCAGCCCCAGCGGGTTGGTCACAAAGGGGAGAAAGAGCAGCGAGATCCCGCGAAAGCCATAGTAGATCGCCAGGAGCTTGCGCGGGTCGTAGCGGTCGGTGAGCCAGCCGGAGCCGAGTGTGCCGACGAAGTTCATCAGACCCATGAGCGCCAGCGTGCCGGCGGCGGTGGCGTGGGCGATGCCGTGGTCCACGGCATGGGGCACGAAGTGGGTGCCCACCAGGCCGTTGGAGGTGGCGCCGCAGATGAAAAAGGTGGTCGCCAGCAGCCAGAAGGCGGGCGAACGCAGGGCCACACCCATCACTGCGGCGGCCGCGGGGCGCACGGCCGGCGCCGGCGGGGCCTGACTGAGCCCGTAGGGCAACGCGCCGATGTCGCCGGGGCTGTTACGCATGAACAGGAAGACCAGCGGCAGCAGCGCCACGGCGATCGCGGCGAGCAGCACACTGGCCCCACGCCAGCCCACGCTGACCGCCGCAAGGGCAACGACGGGCAGGAAGATCAACTGGCCCGCCGAGGTGGCCGCGCCGAAGATGCCCAGCACCAGGCCGCGCCGCGCATAGAACCAGCGGTTCGCCACCGCCGTGCCCATAACCGCGCCCACCAGCCCGGTCGCCAGGCCGCTCACCGCACCCCAGAACAGCAGCATTTGCCAGGGCGTGCGCATCAGCGCGCTGGCGACCATGCTGGCGGCCATCAGCCCGAGGCCGCCGAGCATCACCAGCCGCGGCCCCACCCGGTCCACCAGCCAGCCCGCGAGTGGCCCGGCGAAGCCGAAGAGCAGCAGCCCCACCGAGACGGCCGTGGCAATCAGCGTGCGGCTCCAGCCCATATCCTGCTCAAGCGGCACGATCAGCACGCCCGGGGCGGCGCGGATCCCCGCTGAGACCAGCAGCGCCAGCACCGTAACACCCACCACCACCCAGCCGTAGTAGCCCCCCCGCGCGCCATTCGCCTGCATTGTTCCCTCCTGCGCAAAGAATCGCTACAGGGTAGTATACGCGCGGTCTGCGCAGCCCGCAAGGGACCATCGCGACCGCACGGGGTGGAGTGTGGGGCGGCTGTGCTGCCCCACGAGGTGGTTGTCCGTTGGTTTTGGCGGCGCAGCCGCCAAAACCAACGGACAACCGGGGGTCTGGGGTTTGCCCCAGGGACGTTACCTCAGCCCTGACAAGACCGAGGTGCTACAGCGCACTGGGCGGGATGATATACCAGAGCACCCGGTTGCCCCACGCGATCAGGCTCTCCCAGAAGAGCAGCACAAGCAGGGTCACGCTAACGATGCGTCCACCCCAGCCTCGGCGCCAGAGCCAGGCCAGGCCGATCCCGGCCAGCAGGGCGACGATCGGCGCCACGAAGACCATGTGCTTGTTCCAGAGCCCGAACCAGCGCTCGGCCACCGAGGTGGCGACGAACAGGGCGGCATAGGCCAGGCCTAGATGAGTGACGAAGCGCTTGCGCCAGTTGCTCACCAGGGCCACCAGGACCGCCCCAGCAAGCAGGATCGGCCAGACCCGAAAGTGGGCGGCCATGTGCTGGCTGAAGCTGTTGATCGGGGTGCCGAAGAAGGCATCGGTATCGCGCCCAACGCTGCCCTCACTCGCGATCAGGCCCAGGTAACTCGGAATGGTGCGCTGCACCAGGGTGAGGGTGTAGCTGCCGTAGACGAACACCCAGGCGAGCAGGAGCCCAAGGAGCACGCTGACCAGCACGGGGCGACTGGCCCGCCAGCCCGCCGCCCCGCCGAGCAGGGCAAGGCTGGTGGCCAGCGTCGCGCCCAGGAAGGGCACGAAGGCGACGTGGGTCACATACGCGCCAGTCGCCAGCGCCAGCGCGAGCGTTGCCAGCCCGCCGCGCACCAGCAACTGACCGCCCGGTCGCTGCTGCCCGGGAGCTGCGGGTAAGCCGGACGCGCCCCCCGGCCCACCAGCGGCCCGTTCGGTGCCAGGCGTGAGCCAGGGGGCGACCAGCCACTGCACCCCGACCAGGGCCAGCATGGTCAGCCAGATGCCGATCGTCGTCGGGAAGCTGCCGTCGTGGAAGAAGAGATAACCAACCGGCAGCGCCGCGTAGACCAGGCCGCCCCAGGCCGCCCCGGCCAGGCGCTGGGGGCCGCCGCGCAGCAGGGCCAGCATGAGCAACGGCAGCGTTGCCTCCAGCAGGGCCGTTACCACCTTGACCGCGGCGATCAGTTCGCCACGGGCGGGCCAGATCGCGGTGAGCGGGAGCAGCATGTAGTAGGTCAGCAGGCTGTAGGGCACCGGCTCGCGAGTGCCCCATTCAAACTGCTGCTCCAGTCGCTCCCGGACCTGCTGCTCCTGGCCGGCGGCGATCATCAGCAACTGGTTGGCGCGCAGCCCCTGGTCGATCACCATGAACTGCGGGTGGAGCGTCCCCGCCAGGCGCAGGGTGAAGATCAGCAACACGGCCAGGCGGAGCATGGTCGGCGCGGAGAGCGCTGTCGGGCGCGGCGCATCGCGCAGCACCAGGACGCGCAGGGCGAGGGCCAGCAGCAGGCTGAGCGGCAACACCTGGAGCAGCAGCGGCAGGCCCAGGGCGGCCTGCATGCGCAGGCCCAGGGCGCCGCCGGGCCAGCCAGCCAGCAGGCCGCTGAAGAACGCCAGCAGGAACAGCGCGGGCAGCGCGGCGACGCGGCTGGGTAGCCCGATCAGGCGCAGCGCCCAGAGGCTGAGCAGCAGCACCAGGGCCAGTTCTGCGGCCGGTTTCAGCGGGGGCAGCGCCCAGACGTTGCCGGCGGGGCGCACCTCGATCCAGGCGAGCGAGACGCCCAGCGCGCGCTCGTCGGGAGGCAGGACGAACGTCTCGGTCGCGATCAGCAGGGTCAGGTCGCCGCTGGCAGGGTCGGCGGTGCCGGGGGGCAGCGCCAGCCGCACCTCCTGCCAGTAGGGGCGCAGCTCGGCCTCGAACAGGGTCTGGCCCGGGGTGGCAATGCGCAGGCTGCGTCCCGCGCCGGGCTCGGCGCCGCCAAACAGCCGCAGTTGCACGATCTGCGGGCCGGGGCCCACACCGGGCAGCACGATACGCGCCTGCCCGGTCGTCCAGCGTTGGAAGCCGTGCGGGGCCGCCTCAGGGCGGTAGACGCCGCCGAGGCGCAACGGGGTGGGGCTTGACACAAGCGACTCGCGGCCGGCGACGGGCGCCTGGTAGGCCAAACCGCTGAGCACGAAGGCCAGCACCACCAGGACCGGGGCGAGCCCGCCGGACCAGACGAGGTCAAACAGGGCGGCCAGCAGCGGGCGCAGCCAGGCTGCCCGCTGCCCCTCGGCTGGCAGGTGCCGGCTCCGTGGCCCTGACTTGTTCACCGCATCGCTCACGCTACTGGCGCTCGCCGACAGGGTGGGGGCGACCGATGCGCAGGCACAGTGCCCCAACCATTTGACCGGGCACCGCGCCCGGTCGTCACCTGGCAATTCCGCCGGCGATTATAGCACGGGCGCCGCCCCGTGCGTCCTGTGAGTGCCGAGCCGAACAACCGCCGGGACGAAGGCTCAGGGTGCGAAAACCAGGACGTTGCATGATACTGCTGGCAAACCCGGGTACGCGGGCCTCCGGCCCGCAGGCGGGCGGGACGCCCGCGCACCCGGCGTGAGCAAAACG
>DAOUBZ010000025.1:0-3776 GCA_034432515.1 Chloroflexaceae bacterium
CCCCGCCCCGGGCGATTGGTGGCCTGCGGTGACCGGCGACGCCCCACCGGGGCGAATGCTGCGGCCTCACCCTGCCCCGGCCCACCCCGGCGCCTCGGCGCCCCGCCCCGGGCCGGCTCTATCGCGACGGGGTCGGGGCGCCCTCCGGGGCACGCGCCAGCACCCGGGTGTACACCCCTTCCACCAGTTCGCTCACCCGGGTCCAGCTCAGTTCGCCTGCGGCGAGGCGCCGACCCGTCGCGCCCAACGCCTCGCGGCGTGCCGGGTCAGCAAGTAGTGCCAGGCTCGCCGCGGCGATTGCCTCGGGCGTGGGTGGGGTTGTGACCCCGGCCGGGTAGCGGGCGAAGAACGCCCCCAGGTCGCCGATGTTCGTGGTCACCATGGGTAGGCCCAACTCCATATAGCTGCTGATCTTCAGCGGCCAGCGCCCGCGGTTGGCCCCGCTGTCGCAGAGCGGCACCCAGCCCAGGTCACAGGCGCGCAGCCCCTGGCGCAATGCGGCGGCCGTGAGGGGGCCGGTGCGCAGCACGGCTTCGGGCCGAGCCACCAACCGCTCGATCGCGATGTTGGTGTAGCCGAGCACCAGCAGCCGCGCATCCGGGCGGGTGGCATGGAGCGCGTCGAAGGCGGCGGCCATGAGCTGGGCATCGCGCGCGAAGATCGCGCCGGCGTAACCGATGATCGGCGTTGTGGCCGGCAGGCCCAGTGCTGCCCGCGCCGCTGCCTGTGGCTCCAACTCACCCACTTCACTGATGTCACAGCCATTGGGGACGAGGCTAATACTTTCGGGTGATACGCCCAGGGTTAGCGCACGCTGATGCAGAATCGAATTGATCACCGTGGTCGCGTCGGCGTAGCGGCGAAAGTGCTCCTCGAAGAAGGTTTCCACCGGGCGCAGTACCGTGCGGGCCAGGCCGGGTGGGCGCTCCTCGACCGAGCCGCCACGCCCGAACCAATCGCACCAGTCGATCACCAGCGGTGCGCCCGCCAGCCGCGCCGCAGCCAGGGCCGGGGCGATCACTGTGGGCCGGCACTCGAAGGCGTGCAGCAGGTCGTAGCGCGCGCCGCGCAGGAAGAGCGCGCGCGCCAGGGCGGCCCAGGGATCCCAGCCGGAGCGCAAGCTGCCCCGCAACAGATCCGGCGCGGCCACCAGCGCGAGCCGGCCAGCCTCCTCGAAGCGCACCGCGATGCGCTGGCGCGCCGTGGGTGCGGTGTAGACCAGCGTACACTGGTGGCCGCGCCGCGCCAGCTCGCGCCCAAAGTGGTAGGCGCGGAAATAGGTGCCCCGCTCCGGCATGTTGAAGACGATCAGCGCGATACGCACGGGAGGGTCTGTCCTATGGTGCGGTCTTCTCGAAGATGTAGAGCTGAAACGTGGGCTGCTCCCACGCCTTGAGCAGCTGGAAGCGCCGTGGATCCTGGAGCAAGGCCAGCGGTGTATTCCAGACCAGGCGGTGCGAGTAGTGCGAGTCCCAGACGATCACCGTGCCGGGAGGCGCCGCCTCCACCTCGGCCGGGGTGATGCCGCGAAAGCGTGCCGGATCGTAGGGGTCGAGCCCGGCCGCGTACTGCTGCCAGATGTGCGAGCCGAGCGTGAAGCGGGCGCCATAGGGGCTCGCCCCCAGCCACTGACCGGCTGCGATGGCGATCTGCTGCTCCTCGACGAGCTGGAACGGGCGCACCGGCAGGGCCGCCGTGACCACAGCGAGCGCGCCGAGTCCGAGGATGATCGCCTCCGCCACCCGCGGCGCTACGCGCTACGCGCGGGACAGCGGGGAGCGCTGCACCGGCGGCCGCAACGAGGGCGCCGGCGTACATGTTTCGCAGGCCCAGCCAGAGCGCCAGCCCTACCCCCAGTAGTGGGACAAGCCAGCCAGGGGCTCTGGCCTGCGCAAGGGGTGCGGCGATGCGCTCCAGCCCGATTGCCGCGAGCACACCCACCGCCGGCGCGACCATCGCCAGGTGGCGGATGTAGCCCGCCACGCCCGCGCCCGGCAGCAGCCAGTAGGTCAGGCTCAAGACGGCGAGCATGGTCAGCACGCTGAGCAGCAGCAGCCCGGGCCGCACGCGGGCCATGCCGAGGCAGGCCAGGGCGAAGATCGCCGGCCCAAAGGCCAGCGGAGCGCGGTGCAGGTAGTAGAGCGGGTCGCCCGTACCGTAGTCGAAGCTCGGGGCGTTTGCACGCACGCCCAGCGCCTGATCGAGCGGGAAGAGTAGCAACGCCGGGTTGCCCTCGCGCAGGGCGTAGAAGCTGTTCTGGGCCAGCAGTGGCAGGGCGAGCAGCGGCAAGAGCCGCCACTGACCCTTCAGCAGCAGCAGGACGCCGAAGATCGCGACCAGGGGCAGCGACTCGTAGCGGGCCAGCGGCAGCCACCCCGCGGCGAGGGCCAGCCATACCCAGCGCTCGCGGCGCGCGGCGATCAGGCCGAGGGCCAGCAGCAGGGCAAAGACCAGTTCGGTGAGGGTCGAGAAGCCCTGGCGCAGCAACTCAGGCTGCGCGCCAGTGAGTAGGGCGGCCAGCCAGCCACGCTGGACACCGTGAAGTTGCGCCAGGTGGGCCGCGGCGAGCGCCGTTGCCCCGGCGAGCAGCGCGCTGAAGAGCCGTGCCGGCACGAAGCCCAGCGCGGCGGCCGGCGCGTAGAGGATGGTGAAGCTGGGCCGGCCCCAGGTGTTCAGGAAGAGTTCGGGGTGGCGCCAGGCGAAGCGCGCGATCATGTAGTGGGCCAGGTCGTCGTCGTAGTAGACGCCGGTCGAGGCGAGCGCGAAGGCGGCGCTGAGCATGGTCACGGCTGCGGCAGCGAGCAGGGCCAGCGTCAGGGGCGAACGCGTGCGGGCGGTCATGGCTGAGCGGCGCTCGGCAGCACGATGATGAAAAGGGCCTGATAGGCGTAGACCCCGCTGGCCAGCCCGTCAGGGCCGCGCCCACCGACGATCGCGACCCGGTTGTTGTCCAGAGCGTGGGCGCGCAGACCCTCAAGCTCGAGTGCGACCGGGAGCGCCACCGGCTGCCAGGCATCCCGTGAGCCGTCATAGGAACGGGCGCCCGCCGGGCCGCCAAAGACGAAAGCCTGGTCGAAGACCCCGGCGCCGGCCAAACGACTGTGGGGCTCGGGTAGGGGCGCCCGTACCGCCCAGGGGTTGCCCTGGCCCTCCTCGGCGGGGCTGTAGCGTTCGTTGCGCGTCAGACGCCCATCGGCGTTCTCGCCGCCGATCAGATAGATCTGACCGTTGACCACCACCGCCACCGCGTCGGCGCGCGGCACCGCCATGGCGGTCAGTGTGGCCCAGTTGTTGCTGTCAGGCGTGTACTGCCAGACCTGGCCGGTATAGTCGCTGCCGTCCCAGCCGCCAAAGAGGTAGAGCTTGCCCTCGACCGCGGCGAGGGCGTAGCGGCTGCGCGGCGCGGGCAGTGGCGCCAGGTTCGTCCAGGTATCGCTCTGGGGATTGTAGGCCTCGAAGCGGTCGGTCACCGCGCCGTCAGCGGTGCGCCCACCGGGCACGTAGATCTTGCCACCGATCACCGCGGCCTGCACATCGGCGACGGCGGTCGGCTTCGCCGTGTAGCGCGCCCAGCTGTCTGCGGCGATGTCATAGCGCAGCACGGCGGCGCTGACGCCATCAGGCTCCTCACCACCGATGGCGTAGAGGTAGCTGGCGCCGTCGAAGCTGGCGGCAGCAAGCGCGAAGTCCGCGCGGCCCTCGGGCAGTGGTGCCAGTTCGCGCCAGCGCTGCCCGGCCGGCGGCAGGTCGATCGCGCCCGGCGCGGCGGTGGGCGC
>DAOUBZ010000026.1:0-4275 GCA_034432515.1 Chloroflexaceae bacterium
CCACTCACTGCGTGCCGGGAGCAGCTATGCACACAACTGTCGTTGACCACCTGCGACGTGTCGAGGTCTTCAGTGGTCTCAATGACGAGGAATTGCTGCAGGTCGCGGCGACCTGCAAGGCCCGCCGGCTCGGCGCGGGACAGGTGGTCTTTCACGAGGGCGACGAGGGCGACGACATGATGGTCATCCTCGAGGGCTGCGTGCGCGTAACTATTACCACGCGCCTGCCAGATGGTACGATCACCCCCAATACGATCAACATGCTCTACGCCGGCCAGAGCTTTGGCGAGATGGTGCTGCTCGGCGGTGCCAACCGCTCGGCAACGGTGAGTTGTGTCGACCCGTGCACTCTGCTCGTGATCAAAGAGCATGACTTCGCCGAGCTCTGTGAGCGCAATCCGCGCATTGGCTACCGGGTGATGCGCAACCTCGCCTCGGACCTGGTCTACAAGCTGCGTTCCTCCAACCTGCTCCTGCGCGGCAATATTCGCTGGCAACACGATGAGCTCGGTCGCCGCCACTGAGCGGCAATCGGCCACACTTTGCAGCCCTCGTATGCAGCGCATCCTGATCGTCGACGATGAGCCACCGATCGTGAACGCGGTGCGCGAGCGCCTGGAGCGCGAGGGGTTCGCCGTGCTGGTCGCCCAGAGTGGCGAGGCGGCCCTCACCCTGATCGACTCGCCAGCCCCCGACCTGCTGCTGGTCGATGTTGGCCTGCCCGGCATCGACGGCTTCGAACTGCTGCGCCGCGTCCGCGCGCGCGGCCTCGACACCCCGGTGATCATGCTCACCGCCCGTGGTGATGAGATCGATCGCGTGGTCGGCCTCGAACTGGGCGCCGATGACTATGTGGTCAAGCCCTTCTCGCTGCGCGAGTTGGTCGCCCGGGTGCGCGCCTTGCTGCGCCGGACGGTCGAGGTGGCCGAGTTGCGCGCGCGCCTTGCTACCCCGCAGCCATCAACCGCCGCCGCCCTGCAGATCGATCCGGCACGCCGCCACGCGAGCCTGCACGGCATTGCGCTCCCGCTTCGCCCCCGCGAGTTCGACCTGCTCGCCTTCCTCGCGCGCCACCCCGGCCAGGTCTTCAGCCGCGAAGCCCTGCTCCGCCAGGTCTGGGGACAGAGCGAACACCTGGACGCCCGTACCGTGGACGTACACGTGCGGCGCCTGCGCGCCCACCTCGCCGCAGCCGATCCCGCCGCTGCAGCTATGCTGCAAACCGAGTGGGGCGTCGGCTATCGCCTGGTTGCAGCCAGCAGCGAGGGATGAGCCAGGCTGAGTGTGCTATACTTGCCCCCAACGTCGTAAACCAGGAGGTCTCGACAGCCACCACTATGAATGTTCTGCTGATCGGCTCTGGCGGCCGTGAACACGCCCTTGCCTGGAAGATCGCCCGCTCGTCGCACTTCACGCGGTTGCTCAGTGTGCCCGGCAATACCGGCACCGGGCGCTATGGCCAGAACGTGCCCTTTCCGCTGAACGACTTCGAGGCGCTGGTCGACCTGGGACAGCGCGAGGGCATCGACCTGGTGGTCGTTGGGCCAGACAATCCGCTGGCTGATGGGATCGCCGACGCTTTTTCCGCTGCCGGCATCCCAACCTTCGGCCCAAAAGCGGCAGCGGCGCGCATCGAGAGCAGCAAGTCCTTCGCCAAGGAGATCATGGCGGCCGCTGGCGTGCCCACCGCTGCCGCGCACGTCTTCGATTCGCCGGCTGACGCCGCGGCCTTCGCCCAGCAGAGCGGCCAGCCCTGGGTAGTCAAGGCTGATGGCCTGGCGCTGGGCAAGGGCGTGGTCGTGCCCGACGACCTGCCGGGCACCCTCGCGGCGATCGCGCGGCTCGGCGCTACCCCCGCCGGCAAGCGGCTGCTGCTCGAAGAACGCCTGGAGGGGCGTGAGCTCTCGGTAATGGCCCTCTGCGATGGTGAGCACCTGCTGCCGCTGCCCACCGCCCGCGACCACAAACGCCTGGGCGAGGGTGATACCGGCCCCAATACCGGCGGCATGGGCGTGGTCGCCCCGGTCGATGAGGTCACCCCCGCCCTGCTCGACCAGATCGTGAACTCCTGTATGCAGCCCGTTGTGAACGAACTGGCTGCCCGTGGCACACCCTTCCGCGGCGTCCTCTACGCCGGGGTCATCCTGACTAAAGCGGGACCGCGTATCCTCGAATTCAATGCCCGCTTCGGCGACCCGGAGGCGCAGGCCGTCTTGCCCTTGCTCGAGGGTGACTTCCTGGAGGTGCTCTACGACTGCGCTGTGGGCAATCTCCACCCGGAGAAGTTGCGCCGGCGCAAGGGCTACGCCGTGTGCGTCGTGCTCTGCGCCGAGGGCTACCCGGGCAAGCCCCGCCTCGGTGACCCGATCCGCGGGGTCGAGGCCGTCGACGACGACCAGGTGCTGATCTTCCACGCCGGCACCGCGATCGGCCCCGCCGGGCTCTGCACCGCTGGCGGGCGGGTGATCGGCGTTACGGGTCTCGGCCCGACGCTGGCCCGCGCCCGGGCCCAGGCCTACGAGATTGCCGAGCGTGTCGCCTTTGAGGGCAAGCACTACCGCAGGGACATCGGCGCAGAGTAGCATGTACCAGATCGCTGTCCTGCTCAGCGGCTCCGGCTCCAACCTCCAGGCCCTGCTCGACGCCGAGCGCGCCGGCACGCTCGGGGCGCGGGTGGCGCTGGTCGTCAGCGATCGCGCCGATGCCTACGGTCTGCAACGCGCCCTCGCCCATCAGGTCGCCGCTGCTTATGTGCCGCTGCCGCCCACGCCACCCGGCCCCGCCCGCACGGCGGCGCGCAGCGCGTGGGAGCAACGGATCGCCGGTATCGTTGAACTCTTTGGCCCCGATCTGATCGTGCTGGCCGGCTTTATGCGTATCCTCTCGCCGGCCTTTCTCCAGCGCTTCCCGGAGCGCGTGATCAATCAGCACCCGGCCCTGCTCCCCGATGACGGCGGCGCGAGCTACACCACCAGTAGCGGCCTGGTCATCCCCGCGCTGCGCGGCGCCCACGTCGTGCGCGATGCGCTGGCCCACGGCCTGACGGTCACCGGCTGCACCATTCACCGCGTCACCCCCCGCGTGGACGATGGCCCGGTCCTCGCCCGAGCCGAGGTGCCCATCCTCCCGGGCGACACCGCCGACACGCTCCACGAGCGGATCAAGCGCGAGGAGCACCGGTTGATCGTCGCGGTCGTCCGCAGTCTCGCTATGGCGCAGCAGTAGAGCCTTTCACCATCGCGACGGGGCTCAGCTGCGGCCAAAGGCGTCGGGTAGCAACGTGGCAAGCGGGACGGCCTGCGCGGGGCTGGTCTCGGCGACGATCAGCAGCCCGGGCGCAAACTCGGCAAGCGCCTGCAGACAGTCGCCGCAGGGATAGGGCGTATCGGGACCATCCCCGGCCACTGCCAGCGCGACGAAGCGGCGCGCACCTTCGGAGCAGGCCTTGACCAGGGCGGCCTTGACCGCACAGACGCTCGAGGCGAAGTTGACGATCTCGAGATTACCGGCGGCGAAGATGCGCCCATCCTCAGCCAGCAGGGCCGCCCCGCCCTGGCGGCCGGTGCAGGGCGCGTAGGCCAGCGCAGCGGCCTGCCGCGCGGCAGTGATCAGGCTGTCGATCGGTAGTTCCATCAATTCATGAGCAGCGCATACAGCGCATCAACGCGAGTATTGAGCGTCGCCAGGTCGCTGTCATTGACGATCAGATGGTCGGCCATTGCGATCGGGCCGCCCTTTTCGATGCGCTCGATCTCCTGGTAGTCCCGCGCCTCAGCCTCGCTCGCGGTGAGCGGTCGCTCGTCACGTTCGGCCAGGCGCCGATAGCGCAGCGCCCGTGGCGCATAGACCGCGACGACAACCAGTTCATCACCGAACTCGCGCTTCAGCGTCTTGTATTCGCTGAAGCTGTACATGCCATCGATAATCACCGCTGGATGCTCGGCACGCAGCGCGCGGATCTGTGGCAATGACAACTGGGCGCAGACGTCCATGCCGTGGGCGGCGCGCAACTCCTCGCGAACCATGCGCTCGTGCTCGGGCGTGATCGACAGGCCGCGGGCCAGTACCTCGCCAATGATGATCGCCCCGAAGCGGAGCGTCGGCAGCCCCTTCTCTGCCAACCGCCGTGTCACCTGGCTCTTGCCCGAGCCGGCCATACCCACGATCGCCAGGATCATCACCCGCCTCCCGTCACTGTCGCCCAACGGCTGCTGCAGCTTCCTATCGTACCACACCCCACGAAGTGTCTGGTCGGTGGTGTTGGCGGCGCAGCCG
>DAOUBZ010000027.1:0-7486 GCA_034432515.1 Chloroflexaceae bacterium
CCTTCGGCTGCGCTCAGGGTACACTCCGCGAAGGGTCTCGGCATCAGGACGCCGAGATGCTTCGCTGCGTCTACCCTGAGCGAAGCGAAGGCTCAGCATGACATGATGCGGAGTAGTCGCCAATTCCAATTGGTGTAATACGCTACCGAAGCTCTAGCAGACGGCCGGTACGCTGCCGGTGGGGCAGAAGCTGACGGTCGCCGCATCGCGCCGCTGACCAGAATGGCTATCGTCCATATCCCAAACCGAACCGTGGAGCAGCACTGTGGATCAGACCGGCAGGCAGTATACCCGGGCCATCGGGAGGTGTCAACGAGGGACTGGCATTTCCTGTTCATGATCTGTGCAAAAGCTGGATCTTGTGCTATACTATTGGAAGTGTAGCAGTGCAATGCCGCGAAGCAGCGGCAACACCGGTTGAGAGATTGGCAACCCCGTGGCTGGCGGGGTTGCCCTATGGGAAGAGAGTAGCCACGCCCTATGACCGACAGCTTCATCCACAGCCGTGTCGCACAGCTCAATCTGAAGCTCGCCTCGCTCACCCCGAGCCTCGAGCGCGCGCAGCAGTCGGTGCGCCGCCTCGCGACCGAGCAGGTTCCTGCCGGGGCGGTCGCCGGCGCCCGCGCCGCCCAGCTCTCAGCCGCGCGCGCAATGGTCGCAACCCTCGAAGAGCGCGCCCGCCAGGTACGGGTCGCGATCAACGCCCTGCACGCCGAGCTCGTCGAAGCGTAGCTCGCTCCACCAGCACGGCGCCAGTAGGTGATACGTCCGGCAAAGCCCGCTCCAAACCTGACAGGTGCGGCATACCACGCCGCTGCACCTGTCAGGTTTTCGGGTACCGGCTTGCCGCTAGGGCAAACTTACTGATTCTCTGGGATCAGTCGCTCGACGATCACCACGTCACGCCAGTGATCGTCGAGGCGGGCGTGCTTCTCGTAGATCCCCACTTCGCGGAAGCCGAGCGAGCGCAGTAGCGCCCGGCTGGCGTGGTTCTCGACGAACACCCGCGAGACGAGCTTCCAGCAACCTGCCGCCGCCGCGGCCTCGATCAGCGCCAGCATTGCGATCCGCCCGATGCCGCGTCCTCGCCACTCGCGCGCCACATAGACTGAGAAGTCGGCCACCCCGGCGTAACAAGCACGGGGCCGGTACGGCGCGGCGCGGGCAAAGCCGATGACCACCTCTTGCGCTTCAACGACGACGACCGGGTAGCGTTCTTCGTCGAACCAGGGCAGGATCTCCTCGGGCTGACGGGGACAGGTCTCGAAGGTGGCGATCCGCTCGGTGATACCCTGATTGTAGATCGCGGCGATCGCCGCGGCGTCTGCGGGCCGGGCACGACGTGCAAGCGGCATAGGGGCAGGATGCCGGCGGCCCAACAGCGGGTCGCCGGCACGCAACTCAGGCGTTCACATCAACCACGATCCGGCCACGGACCTGCGCGTTGGTGATCGTCTCGCTGTAGGCCGGCACGGCGCCCAGGGGGATCACCTCAGTGAGCCGGTCGATCAGTTCGCCCGGCAGATCACGTGCGATGCGCTCCCAGGCTGCGCGGCGCTGCTCGGGTGGCACCAGCACCGACTCGACGCCGATCAGCTGGACGCCGCGCAGGATGAAGGGGAAGACCGAGGTGGTGAACTCGGAGCCGCCGGCGTTGCCGCAGGCCGCCACCACGCCATGGTAGGCCATCGAGCGGAAGAGCCCGCCCAGAGTCGCGCCGCCAACCGTGTCCACCGCGCCGGCCCAGCGCTCGCTCTCCAGGGGGCGGCCCGGTGCGGTAAACACCGCCCGGTCGATGACATCGACGGCGCCGAGCGCCTTGAGGAAGTCCGCCTCCTGGAGCCGCCCGGTGGATGCGACCACCTGGTAGCCGGCGCGGGCCAGCAGCGCGACCGCCACACTGCCCACGCCGCCGGCGGCCCCGGTCACCACCACCTCACGCCCGCCCGGTTGCAGCCCGTGACGCTCCAGCGCCAGCACGCAGAGCATCGCCGTGAAGCCGGCGGTGCCGATCGCCATGGCCTGTTGCAGGCTCATACCCGCAGGCAGCGGCACCAGCCACTCGGCCTTGACCCGGTTCAACTGGCTGTAGCCACCCCAGTGGCGCTCGCCGACGCCCCAGCCCGTGAGCACCACCTCGTCGCCTGGCTTAAAGGCCGGCGAGGCCGACTCGATGACCGTGCCAGCAAAGTCGATGCCGGGCGCCATCGGTGTGGCGCGCAGGATCTTGCCCTTCCCGGTTACGGCCAGGCCGTCCTTGTAGTTCAGGGTCGAGTAGGCGACCCGCACCAGCACCTCACCGGGCGGGAGCGTGCTCAGCGGCAACTCGCGCACCTCAACCTGGCGCGTCCCGCTGCTCTCATCGACCACCAGGGCACGGAAGGTCTCCTCGCTCATCGTTGCGCTCCTCACTTATGAACCCGTCGGCGGCTACAGGGTCACGCTGTAGGCGTGGTCAATATCGTCCAGGGCGCGAATGCTGGTCAGCACCTCCTCGGAGGCGGGTTCGTCGAGGGTCAGCACCATCATCGCCTGCTGGCGGGGCGCGAGCCGCCCGACGTACATGCCCGAGATGTTCACGTCGGCCCCGCCGAGCAGCGTGCCGACGCGGCCGATCATGCCCGGGCGGTCGCGGTGGTAGGTGAAGAGCAGCGCCCCCTGGGGCACAAAGTCGACAAAGTAGCCGTCGGCCTGCACAATGTGCGGCTCGCCGCGCAGCACCGTCCCCGAGAAGACGTGCTCCCCATCGGCGGCCTGGACCCGCACCACCAGCAGGCCCGAGTAGCTCTCGGCCTCGGGCGAGGTGCGCTCGGTGAGGCGTACGCCCCGCTCGCGGGCGATGAGCGGCGCATTGACCGGGGTGACCCGCTCGATGCTGTTGGCCTCGAGCAAGCCCTGGAGCACCGCCAGCCGGACGGGCTGGGTATCCACCTCGGCGAGCTCGCCACAGAACTCGAGGTCGTAGCTGCGCACCGGGCTGTGGATGAGCTGGTTGACCAGCCGGCCCAGCTGGCGGCCGAGGTTCAGGTAGGGTTGCAGCACGGCCCAGGCCTCGGGGGCCACGAAGGGTGCATTGACAGCATAGCGCGGCGTGGCGCCGCTCAGCGCCGCTGCCACCCCCTCGGCCACCTCGGTGCCGGCCGAGGTCTGCGCCTCGGCGGTGCTGGCGCCGATGTGCGGCACCGTAATGATCTTCGGGTGATGGACGATCGGCGCGTCGGGCGGCGGTGGCTCCTGGCTGAAGACATCGAGCGCCGCCCCGGCGATCTGGCCGGCGTCGAGCGCAGCGAGCAGCGCCGCCTCGTCGACCACGCCGCCGCGGCTGGCATTGATCAGATAGGCGCCATGCTTCATCTGGGCAATGCGCGCGGCATCGATCAGGTTCTTCGTCCCCTCAACCAGCGGGACGTGCAGCGAGACGACGTCGCTCCGCTGCAGCAACTCGTCCATCGCCACCAGCTCGACGCCGATCTGGGTCGCGCGGTCGAGCGAGACGACCGGGTCGTAGGCCAGGACGTGCATGGCCATGGCCCGGGCGCGCACCGCCACTTCGGAGCCGATGCGCCCGAGGCCGACGAGGCCAAGCGTCTTGCCGCGCACCTCCCAGCCGACAAACTTGGTGCGCTCCCACTTGCCGCTCTGCAGCGAACTGTGGGCCTGCGGGATCGAGCGAGCCAGGCTGATCAGCAGGCCGATCGTCAACTCGGCGACGGCCACATTGTTCGAGGCGGGCGCGTTGACCACAATGATACCGTGGCGGGTGGCCGCGTTCACGTCGATGTTGTCCACGCCGGTGCCGGCCCGGCCAACGACACGCAGCCGCTTGCCCGCCTCGATCACCTCGGCGGTCACCCTGGTGGCTGAGCGCACCACGAGGGCGTCGTAGTCGCCGATCGCCTCCAGCAGCCCGACCTTGTCGAGGTCGAGGCGCACATCAACCTCGGCGGCCTGCCGCAGCACGTCGAGACCCTCCGCAGCGATCTTCTCGGTGACAAGGATCCGGTCCATAGTTTTCCTCGGTGTATGGCGATGGGCACAGCCAAACCGTGCAGGTGCTCCCGGCACGCCACCATTCTACCCCGGCGCGATACAACTACGGCTCATGCGCGACGCGCGCCTCCAACTCCTCGCAGATGGCGTGGAGGATGAGCCCGTGCACCTCCTGGATGCGGGCATTGTTGACGCTGGGAACCACGATCGCGTGCTCGGCCAGCGTGCGGGCCAGGCCACCGTCATGGCCAAGCAGGGCGATGCTGACCACCCGGTGGGTGCGGGCCGTCTGCAGGGCATCGAGGATGTTCGGGGAACGGCCGGAGGTGCTGAAGGCGACCAGGACATCGCCGGGCCGGGCCAGCGCCGCCAGTTGGCGGGCAAAGACCGCCGCATAGCCAAAGTCGTTGGCGATGCAGGTAAGTGCGCCCACATCGGCATTGAGACAGACGGCAGGAAGCGGGCGACGGTTGCTGCGGTAGCGTCCGACCAGTTCCTCGGCGAGGTGCAGCGCATCGGCGGCGCTGCCGCCATTGCCGCAGGTGAAGAGCGTGTGGCCGCCGATCAGCGCGCTGGCCACGAGGCCAGCCACGGCGTCGACGGCGGCAGCCTGGGGCGCGAAAGCTGACAGGAGGGCGGACAACTCCTCGGCCTGGTCGCGGAAGGTGGGCATCCTGTTCTCCCGAAGCTCGTGGGCACACAGTCAGGGGGCATTATAAATGATTCCTCCCAGGCAGCGGGCCGGGGGCCTGCTGCTGCGCCGAGGGGCGCAGCAAGCTGTGCCCCTACCATCCTGTCCCCTCCCAGGCGGCCAGGGCCAGGCCCGAGGCCACCCCGGTGAAGACGTCCATCTCCTGGAGCTTGGCGGCGCCAAACTTCTCGGCGAGCATGCGCACGAAGCGCGGCACCCGCGAGGAGCCGCCGGTGCGCAGCACCACGTCGATATCGGCGGGGGCGAGGCCCGCGGCGGCGAGCGCCCGGTCCACGCAGCGTTCCACGGCCCGCACATCGGGGCCGATCAGGCGCTCGAAATCCCAGCGAGGAACATGCTCGTCGAAGTCGATCTCACCCACGTGCATGCTCAGTGTCGCCGTATCGGCGTCGCTGAGGCGCACTTTCAGCGCCTCGACGGCCTCGTAGAGCGGCAGGCCGTAGTTCTGGCGCACGAGCGAGCGCAGCGCGCGCAACTCGCGCGGCCGGTCGCCGATCGCGACCGCCTCATCGATGATCGCCAGGTAGTGGGGCTGGGTCAACTCGATGATCGTCTGCCACTCGCTCAGATGGTCGAGCACGTGGCTGGGGAAGGGCAGGCGGCGCGGTCCGAGCGTGGCGCCCTCGCCGAAATGGCGCAGCAAGCGCCCCATCACCAGGCGCTGGTCGAGCAGGTCGCCGCCCACGGGTACGCCGTCGGTGGCGAGGAAGCTACGCCCGCCCTGGCCATCCAGGCGCATCACCGTCACGTCGAGCGTACCGCCGCCAAAGTCGAAGACCAGCACGTGCTGCTCGCCCTGCGCAGTGCGCGCATAGGAGAGCGCGGCAGCAGTCGGCTCCTCCAGGAATTGCACCTCGGGCAACCCGGCGAGCGCACAGGCACGGCGCATCCGTTCAAAGGCCAGGCCATCGACCGCCGGGTCCAGGCTGTAGTGGACCGGGCGACCCACCACCATGCTCGTGACCCTGCGGCCCGTCACGGTCTCGATGCGCTCGAGGATGAGGCGCAGGACAATGGCGATCAGCTCTTCGAGGGTGTAGTAGGTGCCAAAGACATTGGTACGGGTAAAGCTCTTGTCGCGCAGACCCGTCTTGAGCGACTGGAACAGGCGCCCCGGGGCGTTGGCATCGACCTTGACGTACAGCGCCTGCTGGACGGTGCCGAACTCGGCGAAGGTGACCTCAGCATCGCCGATGTAGCGCCACTCGTACTCGATCTCGCGGCCGACATTGCCCTCAGTAAACCGGTTGATCGCCTCACGGCCGATATAGGCCGCCCCCTCGCGGGTCATAAACAGGGTTGAGCGCAGGATCGTGGGGCTGGAATTGACCGGGTCGAGCGGCAGCAATGTCAGGCGCTCGCCATCGTAGATCCCTGCGCTCGAATTGGTGGTGCCGAAGTCGAGCCCGACGCGCATCGTCATCCTCCCGCTGACAGCACAAAAGAGCCGGGGGGCAGCGCGCCCCGGCCTGCTATGCCGCCCAGACCGCAACCGTTGAAGCATACGCGAGCCCGCCCGCTATGTCAATCTCCAGCGGTAGGTTCTGGGGTGGCTGCGCTGCCCCATGGAGGTTGCATCAGCCCCGGGGGCAGGAGAGCGGTCCGGCGCGGTGCATATGCTATACTGACGGCGCACACCAACAGCGATTTGACCGAAAGCGACAGCGATGGCGAAGATGATCGCGCCAGGCCTGGAGTGGCCGCAGCTGCTTGGCCAGCTCAAGGGCGCCGTCCCGGAGGCGTTTACGGCCAATGGCGATGTCCTGAACCTGATCGGTGGCACCTGGGGCCACGGTGGGCACGGCAAACACTACTACACGGCGGTCGATGGCAGTGAGCTTGGCCGTATGCCGATGATCGACCTTGATGCGGCCAAGAAGGCCGTGCGCTTCGCTGCCCAGGAGCACGAGCAATGGTCGCAGGTCAGTCTCGATACCCGCAAGACCCGGGTGGCTGACTGCCTGGAGCAGCTGCGCGCGCACCGCGACCTGATCGCCCAGTTGCTGATCTGGGAGATCGGCAAGCCGCTCAAGCTGGCCCAGGACGACGTGGACCGCTGCATCTCCGGCGTTGCCTGGTACCTCGAGCAGATCGATGCCATGCTGGTTGGGCGCAAGCCGCTCGGCCTGATCTCCAACATTGCCTCCTGGAACTACCCCTACTCGGTGCTGATGCACGCCGTGCTGGTGCAGGCGCTCGCCGGCAACGCGGTCATCGCCAAGACACCCACCGACGGCGGGCTCTATGCGCTCACGCTGGGATTTGCCCTGGCGCGGCGGGCCGGTCTGCCCGTCGCGCTCGTCTCCGGTTCCGGCGGTGCGCTCTCCGACGCCCTGGTGCGCAACCCCGACGTGGCCTGCCTGGCCTTCGTGGGTGGCAAGACCAATGGGCGCGACATCGCCGCCAGTCTCTACGACCGCGAGAAGCGCTACATGCTCGAGATGGAGGGCGTGAACTGTTACGGCATCTGGGATTTTTCGGACTGGAGCAACCTGGCCGCGCAGATCAAGAAGGGCTTCGCCTATGGCAAGCAGCGCTGCACGGCTTACATCCGCTTCGTTGTACAGCGCAGCCTCTTCCCGAAGTTCCTCGACGCCTACCTGCCCACGGTCAAGTCCATCCAGGTCGGCAACCCGCTGCTGGTCGATGCGCCGCACGACAGGTTGCCCGATCTCGACTATGGCCCCCTGATCAATATAGCAGTCCTAAATCATTTGTAAAACACCGTAGCGCTGACGATTGGGAAAGTCGAAGACTTGACGCTCCACCACACGCTCAAAGGCG
>DAOUBZ010000028.1:0-9068 GCA_034432515.1 Chloroflexaceae bacterium
GCGTTGGCTGTCCCAATGCTTCGACCTGACGAGCGTGGGTCGACCCATCACAGTTACCCGGACGCAGTTCTACCGGGCCGGCGTAATGCTCCAGTTGCCGTCAGCCCGCACCTCCCACAGGCATGGTCCCTGAGTGAAGCGCACCACCCCGGTGACGTCCACCGGGCCGATCTCGTTCTGGCCCAGGTCGGCGCCGCCTGCGCAGCGAAGCCACACGACGAAGTTGCGCTGGCCGTCGTGGGTGAAGTGGTACCGCTGTGGCCCCTGGCTGGATGGCGCGAAGAGCGGGCTCACCGTATCCCCACGTCCGCTAAAGCTGGCTGCGCCGTTGTCAAAGCCCACCGCGTTGATCGTCACCGTCCAGGGTCCATCGGCCTTCACCTCCAGGTAGAGCCGTTCACCCGGTGCACCCTGGAGCAGAGCGACGCCACCGTAGCCGCCGATTGCATTGGCCAGCAGATCCTCGCGCCCGCTCGCCCGGTACGCCCAGACAACGAAGTTACGCTGGCCCTGGTGGTTCAGGCTCACCTGGGTGAAACTGGCCGGCAGCGCAAACTCGGGGGTGACCTGCTGGCCGCTACCACTGAAGCTGATCGGTTCTGCTGGCGCGGCATTCGCCCTAACTTCGGCGCCCAGCAGGCCGAGCAAGACCGCGTTGGGGCCGATTTCCGGGTGCAACTCAAAGCGACGCCGCTCGAAGTACTGCACCGTGTAGGTTCGGCCTTCCAGCTCGGTGGTGAACTCGCCAGTCACTGGGAGGCCGAAGCGCTCCAGCCCGCCGTTGGCGCGCCAGAAGGCCGCGAACGCGCCACACACCTGGTGGCCCGTCTCGGCGAATGCCACACAGCCGGGAGCGGCCGGGCCAGCCGGTCCCGGCTGCCAGGGCGTTCCTAACTGGACCAGCCGCTCTACCCCGAGGCGGCCGGCAGTCACCCGACCGTCGGCCTGGATCTCAAGCCGGTCGCGTTCAAACCACTGGGCCTGGAGTGGCTGGCCCTCGACCAGTTCGACACTCTGGGGTGTGATGGGAAGGCCGAAGACGGGCAGTCCACCGCCCCGCTCCCAGTAGGCCCGGATCGGCCCGCTGATGCAGAGCCCGGTCTCGGCAAAACAACGCTCGCTGGTCTGGGCGGTGGCGGGGGCGGTGGGGATGGCGACAAGAACGATGAGCAGGGCCAGGAGCAGGCTAAGGGTGCGCAGAAGGTGTCGCATATGAGGTCCTCCGTTTGATGCTACGATGTCCAGCCGCCTTTCAACTACGGCCGTCCTTCGCCAATTCGGTCTCAGGATACAGCCATGACCGGGCGCAAATGCGCGCGCTATCGCCCCTCGTAGCTGCGGCGCCCGCGTCCTCAGCGTCCTGCACCGCGCAACGGTCATCGTCGTCGACGTGCACTGGTCCGAGCGGTACGTCGTGGAACTGACCTGCGTGGACGGGCGCAGGCACCGCATTGAGGCATTTCAGCTTGCGGCTGCCGCGCCGTTGACGGCCTGCCCGGCCTGGGGTAGCATGGAGCCGTCCAACGGCACCCTATGCCCGCCAGAGAACAGGGGAGGCCCTATGTCCGATGAGCAACTGGTGCTTACGGCCATCGACGGCTACGTAGCGACGCTGACCCTCAACCGCCCCAAAGCGCTGAATGCGATCAGCCCGGAGTTGATCGACGCGCTGATCGTGGCGCTTGAACGCTGCGAGGCCGATGATCAGATCCGCGTCGTGGTGCTCACCGGGAGCGCCCGTGCCTTCGCTGCTGGCGCCGACATCAAGGCGATGGCCGAGGGCTCGCCGATGCAGATGCTCACCAGCCGTAGCATTGAGCGCTGGGCACGCATCGCTGCCTTCCGCAAGCCGTTGATCGCTGCGGTGAGCGGCTACGCGCTTGGCGGCGGCTGTGAACTGGCAATGATGTGCGACATGATCGTCGCCAGTGAGACGGCGCAGTTCGGCCAGCCCGAGATCAACCTGGGGGTCATCCCCGGCGCCGGCGGCACCCAGCGCCTCACCCGCGCGATCGGCCCCTACCGCGCGATGGAACTGGTCCTCACCGGCGCGACGATCTCGGCCCAGGAGGCACTGCAGTACGGCCTGGTCAACCGGGTCGCCCCGGTGGAGGGCTTTCTCGCCGAGGCGCAGCGCCTGGCTGCCCAGGTGGCCGAGAAGGCGCCGCTCGCCGCCCAGCTGGCCAAGGAGGCTGTGCGCGCCGCCGCCGAGACGACCCTGCGCGAGGGTCTGGCCATCGAGTTGCGCAACTTCTACCTGCTCTTCGATACTGAAGATCAGAAGGAAGGTATGCGCGCCTTCATCGAGAAGCGCCCACCTACGTTCAGCGGGCGCTGACGTTGCCCCCGCGGAGGAGTCATGAGCACCGACAGTACCGTCCGCTATACCGTGTCCGACGGGGTCGCCACCCTCACGCTGGATCGCCCCGAGGTCTATAACGCGCTCAATGCGCAACTGCACGCCGATCTGCTGGCGGCGTTGCAACGCGCCGAGCGCGACGCCGCTGTGCGCGCGATCGTTCTCACCGGGGCGGGCAAGGCTTTCTGCTCGGGGCAGGATCTGCGCGAGTTCTCGACCGATGATGTCGCCACGCAGATCGGCGAGCGGCTGCGCCAGAGCTACAATCCGCTGGTGACAAAGCTCCGCACTATCCCCAGGCCGGTGATCGCTGCGATCAACGGAGTGGCCAGCGGCGCCGGCCTCAGCCTGGCCCTGGCCTGCGATCTGCGGGTGGCTGCTGCCAGCGCCCGCCTGGGGGTGCTCTTCGCCCGCCGCGGGCTCATCCCCGACTGCGGGATGACCTACACCCTGCCCCGCCTGATCGGCCAGGCCCGCGCCTTCGAACTGGCCGCCCTCGGCGGTGAGCTCGATGCCAACACCGCGCTGCAGTGGGGCATGCTCAACCGGGTCGTTCCCGACACCGACCTGCCCCAGGCAGCCCAGGAGCTCGCCGCCGAACTGGCCCGCGGCCCATCGCTGGCGATCAGCCTGATCAAACGCAGCCTCGAGCGCTCACCGCACGCCAGCCTCGAGGAGATGCTGGCCTACGAGGCGATGGCCCAGCAGGCCGCCGGCGCCCATCCGGACTTCGCCGAGGGCGTCGCCGCCTTCCGCGAGAAGCGCGCGCCGCGTTTCGGCTAGTCCTTTCGCCCTAGCCCGCGCCTACGCCAGAGCGACACGGCTTCCTCGCCCACCGGGGCGATGCGCCGCGCCGCGCGGTGGTCTATTCTCCAGTGCAGGGACGGCACAAGCACTGCCGGCTCAACCACGGGAGGTAGGACAATGTGTGGGAGCAGATCAAGCCGGCGGGCGACGCAAGGCGCCGCCGAGGGCGCGACCGTCAAACTGGAGGAGGGGCCACGACCTCGCGATGTAGCGTTCCCCTGGTGGACCCTCTGGCTGCTCTGGCCGCTCTTTTACCTGGTCAAGGGCGCGGCCCACCTGGCTGCCCCGCTGCTCGGCTGGCTCAGCCAGCCGCTGATGCTCACCATTACCCCATTGCCGCTGCTGCTGATTGGCGCAGGGCTGGCTCTGCTGCTCGTCGCCGTGGCCAGGCGGCGGCGCGCCGGGTGAGATGGTACAATACCACCCTGGAGGGCGGAATGGCAGCGCAGCAGAACGTGGGTGAGCTGAGCGACAACACGTGGCGCGAGGGCTGGCTCCTGCAGGGTTCGGCACTCATCGCCGCGCTCTTCGCCACGCTACTGCCGCTGATCGCCGGCGTCGCCGCCGGCTGGGCGCCCTGGCGCAGCGGCGCCTACGCCGGGCTGGCGCTGCTCTTCGTCGGCCTGGTGGCGCGTTACGTCAGCCCGCGCCGGCCTGAGGCCCTGTACTGCCGCTGGCCCTGGCTGCCGATCGGGCTACTCGCCGCTATGGGCTTCGGGCTCACCGTGCTTAGCGGCGATAGTCTGATCCAGCCGACCGTCTTCACCATCCCCTTCGTTTTTATGCTGCTCGGCCCCGGTCCGCGTGCCGCCCTGTCCGGCGGGGCAGCCCTGCTTGCGCTGGCCGCTGCCGGCCTCTGGCTGCACGACCGCCGCCCCGCCAGCGCGATCGCCTACCCCGTGCTCGTCTATGCGGCGCTGATGGTCTTTATGGCAGCCTTTGTCAGTGTGGCTCGCCAGCAGAGCGCCGCCCGCCAACGGGCCGACGCGCTGGCCGCCGAGAATGCGCGCCTGGCCGCCGAGGCCGCGCTCTCCGCCACCCTCGCCGAGCGCAACCGGATTGCCCGCGAGCTCCACGATACGATCGCCCAGGGCCTCACCGCGGTGACAATGCAGCTGGAGGCCGCTGAACGGGCGTTTACGCGTGACCCGGAGCGAGCCCGCAACCGCCTTGCTCGCGCCCACCAGCTGGCCCGCGAGACGCTGGCCGAGGTGCGGCGCAGCGTCTGGACGCTCGCCGCCCCCGCGGTCGAGGGTCCCGCCCTCGGCGAGGCCCTGGCCGAGCTCGTCCGCCGCTTCAGCGAGCGCAGCGGTGTGGCCGCCGCCTACCGCCACGAGGGGCCGGCGCTGAGCCTGGCAAGCGAGCGCGCAGTGCAGGTGCTGCGTATCGTGCAGGAGGCGCTGCAGAACGTCGAGAAGCACGCCCAGGCCCGGGAGGTGGAGGTGCTCACGCGCACCGCAGCCGATGGCACTGTCGCCGTGCTGGTGCGCGACGACGGGCGTGGCTTCGACCCGGCCAGCCCGGTGGCTGCGCCCGACGGTGGCTTCGGCCTGCAGAGCCTGTATGAGCGGGCCCGGCTGGCGGGCGGACAGCTGGCGATCGCCAGTCGCCCCGGTCACGGCACTACCGTGGCCCTCGAGTTGAGCGGAGAGCCCTGAACGATGAGCGAGCCGATCCGCATCCTGATCGTCGAGGACCAGCGCATCGTGCGCGAGGGGCTGGTGGCGTTGTTCGAGGACGAGCCGGGGATCGTCCTCGCCGGCGAGGCGGCCGACGGCGCCGCGGCAGTGGCGGCCTACACGCACCTGCACCCCGACGTGGTGCTGATGGACCTGCAGATGCCGGGGATGGACGGTGCCGAGGCGACCCGGCACATCCGCGCCGGCGACCCTGCGGCCCGTGTCCTGGTGCTGACCACCTATGCCACCGATGAGTTCATCTTCGCGGCCCTGCGCGCCGGCGCTACTGGCTACCTGCTGAAAGATGCCTCGGCGGCGGAACTGGTGGCGGCGATCAGCGCGGTGCACGGTGGCCAGACGCACCTCTCGCCCGAGGTGGCAGCGCGCCTGGTGGCCGGTGTGGGCGGCGGCGGCCCCGAGCCGCTGACACCGCGTGAACTCGAGGTGCTCACCCTGCTCGGCCGCGGCCAGAGCAATGACCAGATCGCCGCCGCCCTGGGAATCGCGTCCCGCACCGTCAAGGTGCATGTGCAAAACATCCTGGGCAAGCTCGGCGCCAGCAATCGCACCGCAGCCGTCACCATCGCTCTGCGCCAGCGCCTGATCTCGATCTGACTGCACGCCTCACCGGGATACTTCCCACGAAGTCTGTCCAGGGAGTGATCAATGGCCCGTTCCGTCCCCGAGCGCAACGCGATCCCCGTTGCGTACACCTGGGATGCCAGCAGCGTCTTCGCCAGCGAGGCCGACTGGGACGCGGCCGTCGCCGCGGTCGCCGCCCGCCTCGACCAGCTGGCCGCCTTCCGGGGCCGCCTGGCCGAGGGCCCCACCGTGCTCGCCGACTACCTCGCGCTCGCCGAGGCGCTGCTCCACACGGCGGCCAGGGTCGGCGTCTATGCGCGTTTGTTCTACACCGTCAATACCACCGACGCGGCCGCCCAGGCCCGCGTGGACCGGGCCAACAGCCTCAGTGCGCGCCTGGCGGCCGCCCTTGCCTTCGGCGAGCCCGAGTTGCTTGCGATCGGCGCGGACACGTTACAGGGCTGGACCCGGGTGGAGCCGCGCCTGGCCCACTACGCGCACCACTTCGCCCGCCTCGCGCGCCGCGCGGCCCACGTCCGCTCGACCGAGGTGGAAGAGTTGCTGCGGCAACTTGGCGAACCCTTCGGCGCCGCCGCCGCGACCCATGGCATCCTGACCAATGCCGACATGCGCTTCGTCCCAGCCCAGGACAGCCAGGGCGAGTCCTACGAGATCGTGCAGGGCACGATCAATGCCCTGCTCACGCACCCCGACCGCGCGGTGCGCCGGAGCGCCTGGGAGCGCTACGCCGACGCCCACCTGGAGCTCAAGCACACCCAGGCAAGCTGCCTGGCCACCGGGGTCAAGCAGAACGCCTTTGCCGCACGAGCACGACGCTACGGCTCGGCACTCGAGGCCGCGCTGAAGCCCAACGATATCCCACTGGAGGTCTTCCACCAGCTGATCACCAGCTTCCGTCGCCACCTGCCGACCTGGCACCGCTACTGGCGCCTGCGGCGGCAGGCCCTCGGCCTGCGTGAACTGCACGTCTATGACCTCAAAGCGCCACTGACGACAAGACCGCTCAGGGTGCCCTATCACCAGGCGGTACGCTGGATCTGCGACGGCATGCGGCCGCTCGGTCCGGAGTATGTCGCGACGATGCGCCGCGGCCTCAGCGAACAGCGCTGGGTCGATGTCTACCCCCATCGCGGCAAGCGGGCCGGCGCTTTCTCGATGGGCTCGCCGGGCACCCACCCGTTCATCATGCTCTCGTACAATGACGATATCTTCGGGCTCAGTACCCTGGCCCACGAACTGGGCCACTCGATGCACTCCTACTACACCCGCGCGACCCAGCCCTTCGTCTATGCGAACTACGGGCTGTTCCTTGCTGAAGTCGCCTCCAACTTCAATCAGGCGCTGGTGCGCGCTCATCTCTTTGAGCAACTCCGCAGCCGCGATGAGCAGATTACGCTGATCGAGGAGGCGCTCTCCAACTTCCACCGCTACTTCTTCGTCATGCCGACCCTGGCCCGCTTCGAACTGGCGATCCACGAGCGGGTCGAGCGCGGCGAGGCACTCACCGCCGACGGCCTGATCGCACTGATGGCCGAGCTCTTTGCCGAAGGCTACGGCGACGAAGTGGTCTTCGACCGCGAGCGCATCGGCGCGACCTGGATGCAGTTCTCGACCCACCTCTACGCCAACTTCTACGTCTACCAGTACGCCACCGGCATTGCCGGGGCCCACGCCCTGGCCGCGGGGGTGCTGGCGGGCCATACGGGTGCTGCGGCGCGCTACCTCGACTTCCTGCGGGCCGGCAGTTCACGCTATCCGCTCGATATCCTGCGCCACGCCGGCGTCGACATGGCCAGCCCCGAGCCGGTAGAGCAGACCTTCGGCGTGCTCGCCGGCTACATCGACCGCCTCACGGCACTTGTCAGTTAAGATGAGCCAGCCCTTCAAAGAGCACTTCGGTCCTGGACTGGTCGCCGACCTGGCGCAGCGCATCGGCGTGGTCGAGCCGTCGTTCCCCGCAACGGCGTTCAGCGCGCAGGTCGCGCCGCAACTGGCGCCGCTGGAGCTGAAAGACCGCGTCGCGGTGATCGCCAGGGGGCTGCGCGAGCACCTGCCGCCCGACTACCCGGCAGCGCTCCAGGTGCTGCTGGCGATCCTCGGTCCGCCCCACAGCGAGGCTGAGGGCATGTTCACCGACGGCTGGTATCTGATGCCGCTGGCGGCTTTCGTGGAGCACTATGGCCTCGATCACCTGGACGAGTCGCTGGCGGCTATGCACGCGATTACTCAGCGCTACACGGCCGAGTTCGCGATCCGCCCCTTCCTGGTGCGCTACCCCGCACAGACGCTGAGCGCGCTCCACGGCTGGACCAGCGACCCGAGCTTTCACGTTCGCCGGCTGGTCAGTGAGGGCACGCGGCCGCGACTCCCCTGGGCGACGCGCCTGCCCCAGTTCATCGCCGACCCGGCGCCGGTGCTCGCCTTGCTGGAGCGGCTCAAGGATGACCCGTCGGCCTATGTGCGCAAGTCGGTGGCCAACAACCTCAACGACATCGCCAAGGACCACCCGGACCTGGTACTGGCGACGCTGGCACGCTGGCGAGAGCAAGCCGGGGCGGAGCGGCAGTGGCTCATCCGCCACGCGCTGCGCACGCTGGTCAAGCAGGGGAACTCCGTGGCCCTGCAGATCCTGGGCGCGGAGCCGCCACAGGTCGAACTGGTGGCGCTGACCATCACGCCGGCCCGGGTGACCATCGGCGCAACGGTCACGTTGCGCGCCACGCTGTGCAGCAACGCTGCGCAGCCGCAGCAACTGGTGGTGGACTATGTGCTCCAGATGCCGGGGCGCCGTGGCGAGCAACGCACAAAGGTATTCAAGCTCCGCAGCCAGCAACTGGCGCCCGGGGCGACGCTGGAGCTGGTCAAACGCCACTCCTTCGCCCCGGTCGCCGTGCGGGCGCTCTATGCAGGGAGCTATCGGTTTGCGCTCCAGGTGAATGGCGTGGTCATGGGGACGGCAACGGTCGAGGTGGAGCCGGCCGCCGAGTAGGGTGCTACCATGATGGATGGTAGCTGGTCGTGCTACCGGCTCCAGTGTTGCGGGCGCGCGATCACGATTGAGCGGCGGCTACCGTCGCTACCAATCGCGTAGCCATCGGCATTCCAGTCCGTGACCCGCTCCTGGTCGACCAGGTAACAGTAGGTGTAGGCCCGGTCCTGGTCGAGCAACAGGCTGATGCTCCAGCCGCTCTCGTCGCGGTGCAGGGGCATACCGGTCGCGGTCCACTCATTGAAATCACCGGCAAGCTGCACCTGGTCGGCCCAGATCGAGGCCGGGAGTGAGAAGGTAATGCGCACCTTGCCAGGCTGGGAGGGCACGTATTCCTGGGTTACCATGGCACTTGCTCCGTACGACTTGCGCGCTTCGGGTCTGGAATGTCGCCGTGTCTCGATGGCATGAGCATAGCAGGTGCGCGGCTCGCCGTCTGTAGCAAGCGGGGGGAGAGTGGCGGGGAGTTGGCGGAGGTCGTGGACTGAGGCGTGGTTGACTGGCGGGCGTTCCAGCGGGACAATCGCGCTACCGCTCCATACGACCGGTCGGTGGAGGTGTAGAGCTGTGGAGCTGGGCAGGTGGTATCGGATGGGCCCACAGCGCCACAGCGCCACACGTGTGGCGCTGT
>DAOUBZ010000029.1:0-6008 GCA_034432515.1 Chloroflexaceae bacterium
ATCAGGACGCCATCCGCCAAAAAACCTACCCCTGAGAGAGGGGCGGCCCACCGTGGCCGCCCCGCCGCCATCCGGGGGGTAACACGGCCCACCGTGGCCACCACGCCGCCTCCCCGCCTCCTCGCCTCCCCGCCTCCTCGCCTCCTCGCTTCCTCGCCTCCCCGCCTCCCCGCCTCCTCGCCTCCTCGCCTCCCCGCGTCCTCGCCTCCTCGCCTCCCCGCGTCCTCACCTCTGCTCAGAGCGAGACGACCTGTGGCCCCGTGTCGCTCGTAGGCGGGGTTTCCGGCTGCGCCTCGGGCCGGGACGGCTGCTCGCGCCGGACCACCGACAGGTCGGGCTCGGCACCATCAGCCAGCGGGCGCTTGAAGATCAGGTAGCTGCGCCCGGGCATCGTGTGCTGGATGCCCGCCAGTTCCCAGCCGTCGGCGCCGAAGCTGTTGAGCACCCGTCGCCCAAACGCGCTGTGGCGCTCCCCCTGCTCCGCCCGCGTCTCGTGACCCTCCACTGAGATCCGCGTCCAGCCCTCGACAAACGCGACTTTATACTCCCACTTCGCACTCATTGCTGTCCTCCTGATCGGGCGTGGGGCCACTTGCCGGCCCTGCGCTTCCTGGTGCGCCCTGCTCGCCGTGGGCGCTGTGTGGCGAGTGTAGCACGGCGCTGGCGGCGACTCACGAGTGATCTGGCCAGGTTGGTAGGCGCGCCCGACCTGCCAATTCTTCCGGGTAGCGCGAATAAACCAAGTATTTTCCTTTTTTATTGACAAAACCCGCGAACGCTGGTAGACTCGCTAGTAGTTCGGAGGATTGCGACTATGCTTGTGATCGGTTACTCGGCCAGCAGCGCGGCCGGGCAGATTCTGCAGTACCTGCAGCGGACCGGCGAGGCGACCGTGAAGGATCTCGCCGCCTTGCTGGGCGTCAGCGCCACCGCGGCGCGTGACCACCTGGTGCACCTGCAGGCCGAGGGGCTGGTTTCGGTCCGGGCCGAACGCCACGGCCCGGGCCGCCCGCGCCTGGTCTACACCCTGAGCGACGAGGCCCGCAGCCGCTTTCCCAAACAGTACGACCGGCTGATCACCGGGCTGCTGCGCGAGCTGATCGCCCAGGAGGGCGCCGATAAAGTCGAGCAGCTGCTGGAGCGGGTCAGCCGGCGGCTCGCTGAAGAGTACGCCGACCGCATGGCTGGTACCGGCGTCAGCGAGCGGCTGGACGAGCTGCGTCGCCTGCTTGAGCAGCGCGGCGTGCCCGCCGAGGTGGCCGAGGACGGCGATGGCATTCGCCTCTTCGCCTGCCCGTTCTACGACATCGCCCAGGACCACCCGGAGGTCTGCTCGATGGAGCGGCAGATGATCGAGTACGCGCTCGGCGAGAAGCTGGCCCTGGAGAGCACCATCCGCGAGGGCGCCCACACCTGCCGCTTCGTGCTGCGAAGCGGCGACATTCCACTCAGCCCGCGCCGCGCGAGCGTCGCACCTGACCATAGTTCCCCCTGACAGCACAGTTCGAGGAGCACAATGAGCAACGATCTGGTGATCAAGGATCTGCGGGCGCGCATCGATGACAAGGAGATCCTCAAAGGCGTCAACCTGACGGTCCGTGGCGGCACCATCCACGCGATTATGGGCCCCAATGGCAGCGGCAAGAGCACCCTGGCCAATATCATCGCCGGCCACCCGGGCTACGAAGTCACCGGCGGTGAGATCTGGTACAGGGACCAGAATATCCTCGAGCTCGAGCCGGACGAGCGCAGCAAGTTGGGGCTGTTCCTGGCTTTCCAGTACCCGGTAGCCGTGCCCGGGGTGACGGTGGCCAACTTCCTGCGCGCCGCGATCAATGCCCATCGCGCCGAGGAGGGCAAGGATCCGAAGGAGACGGCCATTCCGGTGGCCGAGTTTCGTAAGCAGCTGCGGGAGGGCATGAAGATCCTGGAGATGGACGAGAGCTTCGCCCGCCGCTACCTCAATGAGGGCTTCAGCGGCGGTGAGAAGAAGCGGCTCGAGATCCTCCAGATGACCATGCTCAAGCCGAGCATGGCCGTGATGGACGAGACCGACTCGGGCCTCGACATCGACGCACTGCGCATCGTGGCCGATGGTGTGAACCGCCTCGCCGGGCCGCATATGGCCGCCCTGGTGATTACCCACTACCAGCGCCTGCTCAACTACATCAAGCCCCAGTTCGTCTCGGTGATGATGGACGGGCGCATCGTGCGCGACGGCGGCCCCGAGCTGGCACTCGAACTGGAGGAGAAGGGCTACGACTGGCTGCGCGAGGAACTGGCAGCCTAGGGCGCATTGGCCAGGCCAATGTTTCGGTTATCCGAAACGAGAGACGAAAAGCGATCTATGAACAATATCACCCTCAAGGATCTCACTGCCGACACGATCGCGGCGAGTTCGCGCGAGCGGGGCGAGCCCGGCTGGCTGACCGAGCGCCGCCGCGAGGCCTGGCAGTTCTTCGCCCAGGCCGGCCCGCCCGAGTGGCGCCGCACCAACCTGAGCGGGCTGCAGCCCGAAGGGTTGACCCTCAGCACCAGCAGCAGCGCTAGCTTCAGCTGGGATCCGGCGCTCGCCGCGCAGGGCGTAGTGCTGAAGCCGCTGCACGAGGCGCTGGCCAGCCACGAGACGCTGATCAAGGCGAGGCTGGATACGGCGGTTGCCCCGCTGGAGCACAAGTTCAGCGCACTGCGCGCCGCGCTCTGGCACGACGGCGCCTTGCTCGTCGTGCCGAAGAACGTGGCCGCCGAAACACCCATCCACGTGCGCTACAACCTGCCCGCCGGCAGCCGTACCACCTTTCCGCGCACGCTGGTGATCGTCGAGGACAATGCCCAGGTGACGCTGATCGAAGAGTTCGCCTCCGCCGACCAGCCCGCGAGTGTGCTGGCCGCACCGGTGAGCGAGATCTTCGCCGGCCCCGGGAGCCAGGTGCGCTACATCAGTGTCCAGCGCTGGGGCGACGGGGTCTACCACATCGGCGGGCAGAAGGTGCTGCTCGAGCGCGATGCCGCCCTGGAGTGGACCAGCATTGCCCTTGGCGCGAAGGTGCAGCACATCGAGGCCGAGACCACCCTCAAGGGCGATGGCTCGCGGGTGAACTGGCTGGGGGCAACCTTCGCCAGTGGGACGCAACTGTTGCTCACCGCGCCCTGGCTGCGCCACGTCGGCCACCACGCCGAGAGCTTCATGGAGTTCAAGACCGTGGTCAACGACACCGGCTACTCGGTCTTCGACGGCATGATCAAGATCGAGCACGAGTCGACCGCGACCAGCACGCGCCTCGAAGAGCACGCGCTGCACCTCAGCCCCAAGGCCCGCAATGACTCCATCCCCGGGCTAAAGATCGATACCAATAGCGTGCTCAAGGGCGGCCACGCCTCGACCAGCGGCGATGTGGACGAGGAGCAACTCTTCTACATGCAGGCCCGCGGCATCAGCAAGACCGAGGCGAAGCGCATGATCGTGATGGGCTTCTTCAGCCCGGCACTCGATAGCCTCCCGCTTGAGGCCCTGCGGGGTGAGCTGGAGGCCATGATTGAGGCGAAGATCTAGGGGGCAATGTGCGTGGACGGCGCGCCATTGCACGAGGATGCGAGGGGGTGACGGGGTGACCGCGGTTCGTCGCCGGCGTGGCGGTCGGAGCGCCCCACCGTGGTCGTCCACGCACGTCCGGTGGTCGGGGATCGTTGCGGGCACTGCGGACGGTATCCGGGCGAACACGTTGGTCCGCGGGCGTCCCTACGGATGCAAGGCGGCGCCTCGCACGGGGCACAGTCGTGACGCAACACACAATGCCACGACAACGGGATGAAGACTATGGCTGCTCCACTGACCCAGTTTGATGTCCTCGCCATCCGGCGCGAGTTCCCCATCCTCCAGCAGGAGGTGAACGGCAAGCCGGTGGCCTTCCTCGACAGCGCGGCCTCGTCGCAGAAGCCGCGCACCGTGATCGACTGCCTGGAGGACTACTACCGGCGCTACAACGCCAATGTCCACCGCGGCGTCTACAAGTTCAGCGAGGAGGCCACCTTCGCCTATGAGCGGGCGCGGGGCAAGGTGGCGCGCTTTCTCGGCGCCGCCTCGCACCGCGAACTGGTGTTCACCCGCAACGCTACCGAGGCGGTCAATCTGGTAGCCCATAGCTGGGGCAACGCCAATCTGCGCCCGGGCGATCACATCCTGCTGACGCTGATGGAGCACCACTCCAACATCGTGCCCTGGCAGATGCTCGCCGCGCGCACCGGTGCCGTGCTCGACTATCTCAGCCTCGATGGCGAGGGCCGCCTGGTGCTGGAGGAACTGGACAGTAAACTGAACGAGCGCACCAGGCTGGTGGCGGTGACCCACCAGTCGAATGTGCTTGGCACGATCAACCCGGTGCAGTACCTGGCTGAGCGGGCACACGCCGTGGGCGCAAAGCTGCTGGTGGATGGCGCGCAGAGCGTGCCGCATATGCCGGTAAATGTGCGCGAGCTGGGCTGCGACTTCCTGGTCTTCAGCGGCCACAAGATGTGCGGGCCGACTGGGATTGGCGGCCTGTGGGCCCGCCGCGACCTGCTCGAGGCCATGCCGCCCTTCCTGGGCGGCGGCTCGATGATCAAGGTCGTCGAGTTGCAGCACAGCACCTACGCCGATGTGCCCGCCCGCTTCGAGGCCGGCACGCCGGCGATTGGCGAGGCGATCGCGCTGGGCGAGGCGGTCGACTTTCTCAACAATGTGGGCCTGGAGCCCATCCGCCAGCACGAGCGTGAGGTGCTGGGCTACGCCCTGGAACGGCTTGGCGAGCTCACGGAGCTGACCATCCACGGGCCCCACGATACCGAGCAGCGCGGCGCGGTGATCAGCTTCACGCTCGCGGGTGTGCACCCGCACGACGTGGCCGCGGTGCTCGACAGCGAAGGCGTGGCGGTGCGCGCCGGCCACCACTGCACCCAGCCGCTGCATCGCCTGCTCGATGTGCCGGCCACGACCCGGGCCAGTTTCTACATCTACAACACCCCCGAGGAAGTCGACCGGCTGGTTGCGGGCCTGGCGAAGGCGCGCAAGCTGTTTGGGTAGGAGTTGCATATGGACGACATCTACCGCGAGCAGATCCTGGAGCACGCCCGCTATCCGCATAACTACGGCACGCTCGAAGGCGCGACCTGCAGCCACGAGGAACACAACCCGCTCTGTGGCGACCGGGTGCGCATCGACCTGCTGATCGCAGACGGCGTGATTGCCGATGTGCGCTTCAGTGGGCGGGGCTGCGCGATCAGCCAGGCCTCGGCCTCGCTGCTCACCGACGCGGTCAAGGGCATGCCGGTCGAGGCCGCAAAGGCCTTCGGCAAAGACGACCTGCTCGAACTGATCGGCATCCCGCTCAGCAAGAATCCCACCCGGCTCAAGTGCGCCCTGCTCCCGCTCAAGGCGCTCAAGGTCGGGCTGTATGGGGTGGAATCGGTGGATTTTGACGACGAGTAGGGCCGAAACATCGGCTGTGCCGATGCTGCGGCCCTCCTACCGGAGCGTAACACAGGACAATCACCCGGTGTCTGCACCGAACGTGGATAATGACGCATCAACATCACCAGGAGGACATGCATGGTCGCTGAGGCAACCAATCTGCAGTTTGACTATAGCAAGTACGGCTTCCGCAACGAAGAGAACTACCTGTTCAAAGCGCCGAAGGGCCTGAACGAGCGCGTGGTGCGCGAGCTCTCGGGGATGAAGGGCGAACCGGAGTGGATGCTCAAGCGCCGGCTCAAGGCGCTCGAGATCTTCAACCAGAAGCCGACCCCGCTCAGCGGCATGTGGGCCAACCCTGAACTGGCCGAGCTGAACTACGACGAGATCCACTACTTCGTGCGCGCCGGCGAGCGCCCGCAGACCGACTGGGACGCCGTGCCCCAGGAGATCAAGAACACCTTCGAGCGCCTGGGCATCCCCGAGGCCGAGCGCAAGTTCCTGGCCGGCGTCGGCGCCCAGTATGAGTCCGAGGTGGTCTACCACTCGCTGCGCGAGGAGT
>DAOUBZ010000030.1:0-9197 GCA_034432515.1 Chloroflexaceae bacterium
GGCCGCCGGTGAGCAGGCCTGGCGGCGCGGCGACCTGCGTGACGCGCAGCTGCTCCTCGGGCTGGCCCTGAGCCGCGCCCGGCGGCGCAACGACCCGGCCGGCATGCTGAGCGCGGGCCAGTTGCTCGGCCACGTCGCCTATGCTGCCGGCGACCTCGAAGCGGCCTATGGGCACCACCTGGAGGTGCTGGATCGCAGCCGGGCACTCGGGCTGATGCTTGGCGAAGCCTCGGCGCTCCACAACCTGGGGCTGGTGGCCGCTGCGCAGGGCGAGCCGGCGCTCGCCCACCAGCTGATCACGGCAGCGGCGACGCGCTATGCGGCCCTTGGCCACAGCCATGGGGCACTGGCTGCCCGCGCCAACCTGGAGCACCTCACGGCACAGTGGGCACGAGCGGCCGGTGGAGACGACGAGCGTGGCTGAGCAGCACCAGAATCAAACGGCGCAGCAGCGACTGCTGGAGGGCTGGCTGCCCCTGGCCCAGGAAGCCAACCTGCGCTACGGCTGGGAGCTCGACGCCGCGAGCCTGGAGACGCTGATCCTTGACGCCGCGCCGGCGCTCCAGCACGTACGGAGTACGTTCGAGGCCTATGCTATACTCTGGAGCAGCTACAGCCGTACCCAGCGCAAGCGGACCAGCCCATGACCCACCCTACCGGCGGCACCAAGCGCAGCTCCTGGCTCACCTTCCGGCGGCGTCTCCTGCTGGTGCGCACCCTGCTGCGCAGCGCGGCCACCAGCGCCGACCTGGTGGCCGCAATCAATGCCGAGCTTGGCGAGCAGGGCTACCCTGCGGCGGCGAGCGCGGCACTCAAACACGACTTCGACGCGCTCAAGGGAGAGTATGGCTGCCTGATCCGCTACGACCGCCGCACGCGTTGTTATGTGCTCGACGACCTGGGCGAACTGGCGTTGCTCGATCTGCCCGACCCGTGCATGGAGGCCCTGGCCTTCCTCGATGCGAGCTTCCCCGCCGGGAGCGGCCTGCCCGAGCACGCCCACATTCGCGCGCTGCTGGAACGCGTGCGCCTGCTGCTGCCACCGGCACGCCAGGCCCAGCTGCGCCACCAGCGTCCGGCCATGCGCCTCGGCGTCGGCGCTGGCGCCCGGCCGATCGACCCCCAGGTGCTCGACCTGGTCAAGCGCGCCTGCGAACAGCGCCGTGAACTTGCCTTCGACTACCTGAGCAGCTTCGACCTCGACACGCCCCGGCGCCACCGGGTCGCGCCCTACGGGATCACCTTCCGCCCCGAGGGCCATGGCTACCTGGACGCGACACTGCTCGAGGTGACCCCGCGGGGTGGCGAGCCGATCCATGCCGCGATCGACTACCGCCTTGACCGGATCGTGCCGGGCACCTTAGAGATCCTTCCCACGGTCCTGCCACCCGAGCGCATTCCGCCGCCGCGCTACATCCTACGCTACCGGCTTGCGCCCCAGGTGGCACGGCGGCGGGACGTGGCCAGCTACTTCCCCGAGACGCAGATCAGCTACCATGCCGACGGGAGCGCAACCGTCACCGCCACGGTCAGCAACCTCTGGCAGACGCGCCAGGTGCTGCTGCGGTATGGTGATGGCTGCACCGTGCTTGAACCAGCGGAACTGGTCGCACTCTTCGCGCAGACCGCCCACGGCCTCAGCGCGATCTATGCGCCGCAGCGCGAGCATAGCCGATAGCCAGTCAGCGGAGCTCGGCCAGAAAGGCCTCGGCCTGGCGTTCGCCGTCGCTCATCAACTCATTGAGTAGCCCCGGGTCGCGGCTCATCTTCGTGACGTAGCTCAGCTTGCCCGACAGCTCGGACGACATCTGGATCCAGCGGATCTCGATCGGCTTGGTCTGGTCGCTCTTCAGCTTGCCCTCTTTGAGCCACTGGCTCAACCGGTTGATCACGTCGATCTCGTGCATGAGCGACAGGTTGCCGGCCAGGGCGTTGCGCCGATCCTCGATCTCCTCCACACTGGTCGGCTCCTCTTTTATCTCCTGCCGGTTGATGCGGATCACCCAGATCTCGTCGGGCTTGAGCCGCACGTCGACCTTGGACAGAAACTCGCGCACCGGTGGGTTCTGCGAGAAGAGCCCGTCCCAATAGACTTCGTCGCCGATGCGCACACCCTGGAAGAGCGTCGGCAGGGTGGTAGAGGCGAGCACGGCGTCGATACTAATCTCCGACGTCAGCGAGTCGAAGGCTTTGAACTTCCCAGAGAGCACGCCTACCGCGCCGATCAGCAGCCGCGGCTCGATCACCGGTTGCGCCACCTCGTCGAGCTTGAGGTACTTTTCGAGCAGCAGGCGCAGGTCAAAGAACTCCTGGCGCGGGGCCAGTCGTTTGGCAACCTCGGTCGCCATCACGATCTCGGGCGCGTAGGGGCTGGTCTTCAGCTCGGGGAGTCGCCCCGAGGCGTGCAGCCGGATCAGGTTAACGGTCCAGCTGTTCCAGAGTTGCTCCCAGAGCGACTGGGCCGTATTATCGCGCCAGAATTCGTCGATGATCGCGATGGCCCGTTCACGATCCCACTCACCCTGGGCGTGCTTCATCAGGCCGAACCAGGCCAGGGCAGCGCAGATCGCGCCCCCGGAGGTTCCGCTCAGCCCGGTGATTGTATAATCGCCTCGCGCCGTGCCGCGCAGCAGCGGCTTCAGCGCCCCGGCGGTGAAGGCGGTGTGGCTGCCGCCACCCTGGCAGGCGATGGCAACACGACGGGGACCTGTACCAGAGCTTCTGAAAAAGGTCATCACCAACTCCTTTCGGTTCCAGGGCCGTGTACCACCATTGTAGCATCTAGAGCCGAAGCTCAGAAACCGAGAGGGGCCGGCGCCGGTCGGCGGGCAGCCAGGCCAGGCTGGCGGCCAGCGTCCCGTTGGGGACATACTCAAGGCCGATGTAGCCGTCGTAGCGGCCGGCAACGATCGTCTCGAAGATCGTGCGGAAGTTGAGCTCACCGGTGCCAGGCTCGTGGCGCCCGGGCGGGTCGGCGATCTGGATGTGGCCGATGCGCTCGAGCGCCGCGCGCAACGTGGCGATGATGTTGCCCTCCATGCGCTGCATATGGTACACATCGTACTGGTAGCGCAGATTGGGCGCGCCCACCTGCTCAAGGAAGGCCAGGGTCGTCGCGGTGTCGGTGAAGAGATAGCCAGGGTTCTCCCAGGCGTTCAGCGACTCGACGACGACGGTCATCCCCGCCGCGGCGGCCTGGGCGGCTGCCCAGCGCAGGTTCTCGCGCACCAGGTCCAGCTGGCGCTCACGCTCCACGTCGGGGAGCCAGCGCCCGGCGAGCGCGTTCAGGCGCGTGCAGCCCAGCCGCCCGGCCAACTCCAGGGCCAGCGGGACGTTGGCGCGGAACTCGGCCTGGCGTTCGGGGTGGTTGAGCATACCCCGCTCACCGCGGGCCATCACTCCGGCATCGAAGTTGAGCAGGGCCACGGTCAGCCCCGCATCGCGCACGCGGCGCACCAGGGCGTCCAGGTCCTCACCGCCGGGCCACCACAGCTCCACGGTACTGAAGCCGTGACGGGCGGCCACGTCGAAGCGCTCGAGCGGCGGCTTATCACTCAGCGTGAGTGAGACATTGAGCGCAAAGCGCAGCATCCAGTCGCTCCTTCTCCCTACGTACCGCGCCGCAGGTTGTAGCCGCCGACCGCGGCCGCCAGGGCGAGCAGCAGACCGACCCACAGAATGCCCCCGAGGCCGCCAATGTTGAGCAAACGCATGACCAGAATCACCAGGGCCGCGGTGGCGGCCCCACCGGCCACGGCCAGCCACATATTGCCAGGCTGGCGCATCAGGCGCCCGACCAGCGCCACGCCAAAGCCGGCACCCGCCCCGAAGCCGATGATCGCCATGAAGACCTGTACCGATAGCAGCCCCATGCCCAGTTGCTGGGCGAGGCCCATGAGCACAAGCACCTGGCTGACCCCGAGCGCCAGCAGCGGGGCCAGGACCAGTCCGCCAATGATCGCGCCACCAAGCTGGGCCAGGACACCCAGCAACGAGGGCGAGGACGATCGGGATTGTGACTGCATGCTGCCCCTTTACGTAATGCATCCGGCAGATTGCGCGACAAACGTACTGTGATGCGGACCGTACGACTCGTCACTCGTCACGCATCACTCGTCACTGATATTACACCGGCCGGACGATCACCTCAACCGTGGTGGGATTGCCACGGGTGATCACTGCATAACGCTCGGTGGAGATGAAGCGCAACTGCCCGTTGAGCGTGATCCGCGCCTGCACGGCGTAAGTGAAGCGCTCCTCGATCCGGGCCGGGTCGTAGGGCAGGACGAAGGGGAACGGCACCTGCCGGCCGCCGGCCTGGAAACTGGTCGTTGCCAGCACGATCGCCGGGGCGTCGGCCCGTGAAACGTCCACCAGTTGCACCTGGATAACTGCCTCGGGCGGCAGCGCGCTGCGCTGGAGGTAGGTGACCGTGCCATTGACCACGCTGGCCGGAACGCTCTCGGCGCGGTAGGTCAGCTGCTTGCGGCCCTCGTCGTAGCTGATGCGCAGCCGGCCATTGGCGATTGTATAGGCCACCGTGCCGCTCAGCGCACTATAGATCTCCTGCTCCTGCCGGGTGAGCACGTCGTCGGTGCATGCGGCCAGGGTCGAGATCAGCGGACCGAAGCTGATCGTATCAGCGGTGGCCTGGTAGGCGCCGCCGAAGTTGTTGCAGCCACTGAAGCCACTCACCCGCTCGGCCTCGAAGCTGAGAGTGGCCGGGCGCTCGGTCTTCGCAACCTCGGGCGCAGCGAGCGGACCGAAGGTCTCCAGTTGCCACGGCTCACGCCGCAGCAGTTCGGCGCCGTCCTGTGCGGCAGAGACCTCGGCGCCGAGGCGGCCAAAGAGCACGTTGGAGGGTGGCTGGTTCTCCGGGTGGAGCTCGAAGCGGGCCCGCTCAAACCACTGCACGGTGTACTCCTTCCCCTCGATGATCTCGGTCAGCGGCTCCGAGATCGGCAAACCGAAGAGCGCCAGGCTCTCCTCAAAGCTGATCCCCGGCGTATTGGGGAAGTTGAGGCCGAAGCTCCGGAAGGCCCGCAGAAACTCATCACAGACCTGATGGTTCGTCTCGCGGAAGAAGGCGCAGCGCTCGGCATCAGCGTCGTTCGGGTCGAGCGTCGGGAAAGCGCGCCAGTCGCGACCCTGCTGGGCCAGCCGCTCGACCGCGAGGCGCCCGAGCAGCACGTTGTAGGGGGCAGGGTTCTCGGGATGCAGTTCGAGGCGGACGCGCTCGAACCACTGGGTCTGGCGCAACACCCCATCTTCGCCCGGCAACGCCTGCTGCGGGCCCAGGGGCAGACCAAAGACCGGCAGGCCGCCGTTCTGCTCCCAGAAGGTACGGATCGGGCCGCTGATACAGTAGCCCGTCTCGGCAAAACAGCGCTCACCCGTCTGCGCGTGGGCGACGCGGGCGCCCGGCATCAGCACGGTAGCCAGCAATGCCAGGCTGAGAAACACCAGCGCGACGGTCATGCTTCGTTGCATCGTTCACTCTCCGATAATCAGGTCACGGACCCGGCGTATCATACCACACCAGGGCTGATGCACCGCTACTGCTGGCAAACCCCGTTTTGCCTACGCCGCATTGGTCAGCGGTAGCGTTGTATCAGCGCCGTCTGTCATGTCGCTTAACCAGGATTTCACACATCATTAATACCAGACTCAACGCTGATTAACAGAACCCCGCTAAGATGCCAGGGCAGATCTGTTGTGCGATAGCATTAGCGCCACGGTGTGCGCGGAGCGGGCGGCCAGGCGACGACCGAGCCCGCGCGCGCGCGCCGGCACCCTGCCTATGGCCAGCCTCCCGAAGCCTGCCCGCCCCGTTTCGCCGCGTGAGCGGCGCGAGTGGCTGCTGTTTATCCTGCTGCTCGGCCCCAATCTGCTGCTCTTCACCATCTTCACCTACTGGCCGCTGCTCTACAACGTCTATCTCAGCTTCGTCCGCTGGAACTTCCTGCGCCCGCAGAAGCCCTTTGTGTGGTTCGACAACTACCGCAGCGTCTTCAGCAGTGCGCTGTTCTGGGAGATCGTGCTCAATACGCTGACCTTCACCGTCTGGTCGGTAGGGCTAACGCTGGTGCTCGGTCTGGCGCTCGCGCTGCTGCTCAACCAGCCCCTGCGCCAGCGCAATGCCGCCCGGGCGGTGCTGTTCTCCCCGGTCGTGATGTCCGGCGCGGTGGTGGCGGTCGTCTGGAGCTATATCTTCGACCCGCGTTACGGGCTGATCGACCAGTTGCTCGGCCTGGTCGGGCTGAACTCGCCAAACTGGCTGGGCACGACCGCCTGGGCCATGCCCGCGGTGATCATCGTCTACGTCTGGAAGAACCTCGGCTACGCGGTGGTGATCTACCTGGCCGGGCTCCAGGGCATTCCCCGCGAGCTCTACGACGCCGCGCTGGTAGACGGCGCCGGGCCCTGGGCCCGCTTCCGCCACGTGACGCTGCCGGGCCTCTCGCCGGTGGCCTTCTTCCTCTCGGTCACCAGCATCCTCGCCACCTTTCAGGCCTTTGACATCATCAAGGTGCTCACTGATGGCGGGCCAGTCAACGCCACCACCACCCTGGTCTTTTATCTCTACGAACTGGGCTTCGTGACCTATGATGCAGGCAAGGCCGGCGTGATCGCCGTGGTGCTCTTCCTGATCATGCTCGTGCTGACGCTCATCCAGCTGCGCTACCTGGAGCGCCGCGTGTCCTACGGGTGATGCCTATGGCCCTCCCTGACGAATTGGTGCTTGCGCGGCCGGTCGAGAGCGTCAGGGCGCGCCGCCGAGGACGCCGCTGGCGGCTTGCCGGCTATCTGGCGATGATCCTGGCGGTGTTGCTGATCGGCCTGCCAGTCTACTGGACGCTGATCGCCGCGTTCAAGACCTCGGCCGAGATCTACGGCCCGCCGACCTGGTTCCCGCAGGCGCCGACCCTGGCCAACTTCCCGGCGGCCTGGAACGCCGCCCCCTTTGGCCGCTTTTACCTGAACAGCTTCATCACCACCCTGGGCGGGATGGCCGCCGAGGTGTTCTTCGCCGTCACCTCGGCCTACGCGCTGGCCTTCCTGCGCTTCCCGCGCAAGGACCTGGTCTTCCTGCTGCTGCTAGCCGCGCTGATGGTGCCGGTCGAGATCACGATCGTGCCGAACTACCTGACGATTGCCCGGCTGGGCTGGATCAACACCTACCAGGGGATCATCATCCCCGGCGCGGCGATCGCCTATGGCACCTTTCTGCTGCGCCAGGCCTACAAAGCCCTGCCCTACGAGGTGATCGAGGCCGCCCGCGTGGACGGCGCCGGCCACCTGCGCACCCTGGTCAGCGTGGTCATCCCCATGGCCCAGCCGGCGATTGTGACCATGGCCCTGCTCTCGCTGGTGGCCAAGTGGAACGACTTCCTCTGGCCGCTGATCGTCACCAACACTGCCAATATGCGCACCCTGCCGATCGGCATCTACTGGCTGCGCAACAGTGAAGGGGTGATCAACTGGGGCGTGGTTATGGCCGGCTCACTGTTTCTAATCATCCCGGTGATGATCGCCTTCCTCTTTGTCCAGCGCTACATCGTCGAGGGCATCGCCACCGGCGCGGTGAAGGGATAAATGGCACCTCCGGGGGAGACAAGGCCCCCGTGTGCATACAGATGCTCGTGCGACAGGAGAAGGTGAAAGGAGACTCCCCGATGGAGCAGCGCAAGCTGACTCGCCGCCAGATGTTGCGGGTGCTCGTGGCCGGTAGCGGCGCCGCCGCCCTGGCCGCCTGTGGCGCCCAGCCGCCCGCCGCCGGCCCGGCGCCGACCACTGCGCCCGGTGGCGGTCAGGCCCCGGCACCCACTACCGCGCCCGCCCCCACCACTGCAGCCCCGACCGTCGTCAGCCAGACCGGCTCGACGGTGAACATTACCTACTGGGGCTCGTTCAGCGGCGGGCTCGGCGAGGCCGAGCAGGCCATGGTCCAGCGCTTCAACGAGGCGCAGAACGAGGTCAAGGTCGAGTACCAGTTCCAGGGCAGCTACGAGGAGACCGCCCAGAAGTTCACGGCGGCGCTCCAGGCCAACGTCATCCCCGACGTGATCCTGCTCTCCGACGTCTGGTGGTTCGGCTTCTATGTGGCCGGCGCGATCGCCGAGCTCGACGGGCTGGCCCAGCAGGCCGCGGTGGATTTTGCCGACTACGAGCCGGTGTTGCTGAACGAGGGCGTGCGCCAGGGCAAGCACTTCTGGATCCCCTTCGCCCGCTCGACGCCGCTCTTCTACTACAATAAGGAGCTCTGGGCCGAGGCCGGACTGCCCGACCGCGCCCCCGAGACCTGGGCCGAGTTCGGCGAGTGGGCACCGAAGCTGGTGGTCAAGGAGGGCGACAAGCTGACGCGGGCGGCCTTCCTGCATCCCAACGGCGCCAGCTACATCGCCTGGCTGTTCCAGGGTGTCACCTGGCAGCATGGCGGGCAGTACTCGCTGCCCGACTTCACGATGACCATGACCGACGCGAATACGGTGCGCGCAGCCCAGTTCTACCAGGACACCGCCAGGAAGCTCGGCTGGGCGACCCTGGTGCAGGAACTCAACAAGGATTTCATCGGCGGCGTCGGGGCGGCCATGCTTGCCTCCACCGGCGGCCTCGCCGGCATCACCCGCGACGCGCCATTCAAGGTCGGGGTCGGCTTCCTGCCCAAGGAGACCAGCTTCGGCTGCTGCACCGGCGGCGCGGGCCTGGCCATCCCCAGCGGCACGCCCGACGAGAAGAAGCTCGCGGCGATGAAGTACATCGCCTTTGCCACCAACCCCGAGCAGGCCGGCATCTGGTCGCGCTCGACCGGCTACATGCCGGTGCGCATCAGCACCAAGCAGTCACCCGAGATGCAGGCCTTCTTTGCCGAGAACCCCAACTTCAAGACCGCGGTGGAGCAGCTGCCGCTGACCCGCGCCCAGGACGCTGCCCGCGTCTTCGTGCGCAATGGCGATCAGATCATCGGCAAGGGCCTCGAGCGGATCATCGTCAACGGTGAGGCGCCCGCCACCGTCTTCGCCGACGTGAACCAGGAGTTGAGCACCGCCGCCACGCCCATCCTGGAGGATCTCAAGGCCGTCGAGGGGTAGGACGCCGTTAACGCGCGGGCAGGCCGCAGCTGCAGTGGGGAACTGCAGCTGCGGCCTGCCTTTTATGATGGATATGGTGCGAGGGGACCTCACCGAGTCTGGTGG
>DAOUBZ010000031.1:0-18370 GCA_034432515.1 Chloroflexaceae bacterium
AGTAGCGCCGCTGATGCGCGCCTGCGGCCAGGGCCAGATCATCAATGTCTCCACCGTGCTGGCCGAGCAGCCACTGCCCTACCTCGGCGGCTATGCCGCTGCCAAGGCCGCCCTCGAGCGACTCAGCGAGGCCATGCGCATGGAGTTGCGCGGCACCGGGGTGCGGGTCACCGTGGTGCGCCCGGGCAGCACCCGCACCGGCTTCAGCGGCAACCGGCTCGGCGCGGGCCGTGAGTTGCGCCGGGTCGCCCCGCGGGGCGTACCGCCCGAGGCGGTAGCACGCGCCATTCTGCGTGCCGCCCGCCGCGAACCGGCGCGCGCCTATGTTACCGTGGGTGACCGGGTGGGAATCTGGGCCGCCCGACTCGTCCCTGGCCTGGTGGAATCGCTGCTCAGCCGGGTGATCGCCTGGGATCACACCGCCGAGCCAGAGCGGGAGCGTAGCCTGTCGTGAGCGAACCTGCACCTCAGCTGTACCTGCGCACTCCTGCCGTTGATGCCGATGGACGGCAGATCGCCTTCGTCTACGCCGGCGACATCTGGCTGGTTGCGGCGGACGGTGGGGCCGCCGAGCGGCTCACCGCCCACCAGGCCTATCATCACGCGCCACGCTTCAGCCCCGACGGTGCCAGTGTGGCCTTCACCTCGGGGCGCAGCGGCGCCGGCGACATCTATGTGTTGCCGCTCGATGGCGGCCCGGTGCGGCAACTCACCTTCCACGACGCCTTCTGCCGCGTCGAGGATTGGTCGCCCGAGGGCCAGACGATCTACTTCACCTCTGACCGTGAACAGCTTGGCCCCGACATCTACCGCGTCGGCCTGGCTGGCGATACGCCGGCCCTGGTCTACAGCGAGCCCTACGAGAGCCTGGGCTTTGTGGCGCTCGCACCTGACGGCGAGCAACTCGCCTTCGCCAATACGCGCGATCCCTGGTGGCGGCGCGGTCCCAACCCCTTCGCCCCGGGCGAGATCTGGCTCGGCCCCACGCGCCCCGACTACGCCGCCCTGCGCATGGTCGCCGGTCCCGGGACTGCCAATGGCAACCCGGCGATCGCCGCGCCCTACGCCGGGCGCAACACCGCGCCACTCTGGGCGCCCGATGGGCGCGGCCTCTACTTTGTGAGCGACCGCGACGGCAATGAGAACCTCTGGTACCTGCCGCTGGACGGCGGCGAGCTGCGCCAGGTGACTCGCTTCACCGATGGGCGGCTCTGCTTCCCCGCGATCGCGCGCCGCAGCGGCCTGATCGTCTTCGAGCGCGACTGGCGCCTCTGGCGCCTCGACCCCGCCTCGGGCGCGTGCGCACCGATCGACGTGCGGGTGCGTGCCGATGCCAAGTATACCCCGGTGCGCGTCGAGAGCTGGTCGCGCGGCTTCAGCGAACTGCGCCTCAGCCCCGATGGCAAGAAACTCGCCTTCGTCGCTCGCGGCACGGTCTTTGCCGATTTCGCCGACAAGGAGACCGACCGCGACATCCGCCAGGGGCCATCGTTCCGCGTCACCGATACCCAGGCCCGCGAGAGCCAGATCGCCTGGACACCCGATAGCCGCAGCCTGATCTACATCTCCGACCGCCACGGGGAAGACGAGATCTATCGCTACGACTTCACCACTCGCCTGGAGACCCGCCTGACCCACGACCTGACGCCGAAGCGCTTGCCCCGCGTCGCCCCCGACGGCAAGACGGTGGCCTACATCAGCGGGCACGAGGTGCTGCACGTGCTCGACCTGGAGCACGGCGCGCACCGCGAGCTCTGTCGCGCCCGCTTCGTCGTCGCCGCCGACCTGGCCTGGTCGCCTGACTCGCGCTGGCTGGCCTTCCTCGCCCAGGACGAGCGCTACTTCAGCAATGTCTGGGTCATCCCGGCCGATGGTGGTACGGCCCGGCAGGTGAGTTTCCTGAGCAATCAGAGTGGCGGTGACCTGCACTGGGCGCCGAATGGACAGTTCATCCTCTTCACCACCGAGCAGTATCGCGCCGAGACGCAGATCGTGCGCGTGGATCTGCACCCGCCGCTGCCCGTGTTCCGCGAGGCCGAATTCGAGCGGCTCTTCGAGCCGCAGGAAGCGAGGCGCGCTGAGCGGCACGGCGGGCAGGCAGAGCGCCCGGCGCCGGATGGGGAGCCACCGGCGGGCGAAGCGGCGCAGGAGGCGGACGCAACGCCCCCAGGGCAGCCGGCCGGCGACGCGCCGCCGCAGGGGCCGCCGGCTGACCCACGTGCAGACGACCCCACTGGCGCCGCCCCAGGGCTGGAGATCGTCTTCGAGGGTATCGAGCGGCGGCTGCGCTTCCTGACCCCACTGCAGATGAACGCCAGTGTCGAGGCGATCAGCCCCGATAGCAAGGACCTGCTGCTGCTCGCCGTGGTGGCCGGCAAGCTCAATGTCTGGACGCTGCCGCTGGACGAGCCGCGCGCCGACCAGGCCCCACGCCAGCTCACCGCCAGCGATAGCGGCAAGTACGCCCTGCAGTTCACCCCAGATGGCAAAGCCTTCTTCTTCATCGACGACGGCCAGATCACCTTGCGCAAGTTTCCCGGCGGCAACGATCCGCTGCGGGTCAATGTGCGCGGCGATGTCAATATCGACTTTCATCGCGAGAAGCTACAGATCTTCGGCGAGGCCTGGCGCGCGCTGCGCGACAGCTTCTACGACCCGACCTTCCGTGGCCAGGACTGGACGCTGGTGCGTGAGCGGTTCGCGCCGCTGGTGGCTGGCGCCCAGACCATCCCGGAGCTGCACACGGTGATCAACCTGATGGTCGGCGAATTGCGGGCCTCGCACCTCGGCAGCGGGTTCAACGGCTGGACCGGCAGCGACGGCTACACCGGGATCGTGTTTGACGCAGCCGAGCAGATCGCCACGGGGCGGCTCCGGGTCGCGCGGCTCATCGCCGAGAGCCCGGCGGCCCAGGTGGCGCAGCCGCCGCGTCCCGGTGAGTATCTGCGCGCCGTGGACGGCGCCCTGCTCGGCCCCGATGTGAGCCTCGACCAGCTGCTGCGCCGCAGCGTCGGGCGCCGCGTGCGCCTGAGCCTCGCCGAGCAGCCCGACACAGGGCCAACTCGCGACGTAGCACTGCGCCCCGTGGACGCCGAGGCCTATGCGCGGCTACGCTACCGGGACTGGGTGATCGCCAATGAGCAGTACGTCCACCGGGTGAGCAACGGGCGCCTGGGCTATGTGCACATCGAGGAGATGAGCTACGCGGCCTACCAGCAGTTCCTCGCCGACCTTGATGCCGAGACCTACAGCAAGGACGGGGTGATCATCGATGTGCGCTACAATGGGGGTGGCCACACTGCAACCTTCGTGCTCGATGTGCTGATGCGCCGCTCCACGGTGCTCAGCGGTTTCCGCGAGCGCAGCGGCGCCGATGCGAGCCACCTGGCCGGCAACCGGGTGCTCAACAAGCCTACCGTGCTTGTGACCAATGAGCGGTCCGCAAGCAATACCGAGATGCTCAGCGAGAGCTATCGCCGCCTCGGGCTGGGCAAGGTTGTGGGCCGCCCGACGGCCGGGGCGGTGATCTGGACCTATCGTATGCGCCTGCTCGATGGCGCCTTGCTGCGCCTGCCGCGCTTCTACGTGGTGACCCCCGAGGGGGAAGAGCTTGAGGGGCGGGGCCGCCCGGTCGACATCGACGTCGAGCGTCCCATCGGCGAGTGGGCGCTCGCCCGCGACCGTCAGCTCGATGCAGCGGTGGCCGCCCTGCTGGGGTAGATATGCTGAAGTGTTTGCTGCAGCGCCGCTTGGCTATTGCTTCACGGCGCCCACCGTTGCCGGCGCTGGCGTTGCAGCAGCCACTGTGGGTCGCCCGGGCAGAGTCAGCGCCAGCAGCGCGGCGGGCAGGCCCAACAGGGTCACCCAGATCATCACCTGCTCCAGGCCGACCCGGTCGGCCAGGTGCCCGGCAACGGCGGTGCCGATCGCGCCGGTGGCGAAGGTGAAGCCCAGGATAAGGCCGGCGGCAAAGCCCTGCTTCACTGGGAGCAGCCGCTGCGCATGGACAACCAGTACACTGTGCTGGCCGCCCACCAGGAAGCCCGCTGCGCTACAGCCAACGAACGCCGCCCAGACCGATGGCGCGAGGATGCAGAGCAGACCGGCCGGAACCCCGAGCAGCAGCGGTACGACTGCGGCGACGCGCATCCCATAACGGTCGGCGATCGAGCCGCTCACCAGCTGGCCCACTGCGCCTGCGGCCATGAAGACCCCCGCCAGCAGCCCGAACAGCGCCGGTTCCCAGCCCCGGTTCTGAAATAGCTGTGGCAGAAAGGACATGTAGACCTGCTGGATCGAGGAGCGCACCGCCACGAGCACCACAAAGCCGGCCACGAGCGCGATGCTCAGCGCCGTCCACGTCTGGGCGGCGCCGGCGGCAGCGGCCGGCCGGCCTCGGCGGGGTACCAGCTGGCCTTCGAAGCGCCGGGCGCGCAGCAGCATCGCTGCGGGGATGAGTGCGAGCGCGGTGAGCGGGAGCAGCCCGGGGGCGCCGAAGCGTCCGGCCAGCGCGCCGGCGAGGAAAGGGCCGATTGCTAGCCCGAGCTGGCCGAAGAAGAAGAAGATCGAGGTGGCGCTGGCTGCCCGTTCGGGCACCGCTGCAGCCGATGCGGCGGTACCGATCGGGTGGAACAGGCCGCTGCCCAGCGGGGCAAGCATAAACACCGGCAGCAGCAGGGCCCAGCTTGGCGCGAGTGCCACCAGCGAGAAGAAGAGCGCCATCCAGGCCACGCCCGCGCTGGCAAGCAGCATCCAGCGGCCGGCGAAGCGGTCGGAGAGCCAGCCAAAGAGTGGCTGTGAGAGTGAGCCGATCAGCAGGTAGATCGTCAGCGCCATGCCGATCTGCCCGTAGCTCAGGCCCAGCGGTTCTCTTAGCACGGCCAGCAGCACCGCTCCGGTGCTGTTCAACACATCGATCGCAAAATGGCCCCCGACGACGGCGCGAAAGATCCGGTTCTTGAACATGCGCAGCGCGCCGTCCTGGCCGACGCGCCCCCCTTTCCAGTAGACCGTTGCGTACCTACCATCCGAAATCAACGCTCAAACACCACCGTGCCTTCGACCAGGGTCATCGCCGCTGTGATGGCGTGCAACTCGCCCGGGCTGCTGCGGAACGGGTCGCCGGTGAGCACCACCAGGTCGGCGAGCATACCCGGCGCGATCCGGCCCTTTACTGCTGCCTCGCCGCTGGCGAGCGCCGGGCCCGTGCAGTAGGCCGCAAGCGCCTCCTCGACACTCAGGCACTGCTCGGGGTACCAGCCGCCCGCGGGGTAGCCGCCGGGGCGCTGCCGCGTGACCGCCGCGTGCAGTCCCTTCCAGGGGTTCATCGTCTCCACTGGCGCGTCGGAGCCGAAGGCCAGCGTCGCCCCGGTCGCCAGCACGCTGCGCCAGGCATAGGCCAGGGCGCAGCGGCTGCCCCACAGCGCCTCGGCCATCGCCATGTCGCTGGTGGCGTGGATGGGCTGCATCGACGCGATGACCCCGAGCCCGGCCAGGCGCGGCACGTCCTTCTGGTGGAGCACCTGCACGTGCTCGATGCGGTTGGGGAGTGTCAGGCTCGGTGCAGCCGCGCCGAGGGCGCGCCGGTCGGCGGCGGCCCGCTCGATGGCGTCGAGCACCCGGCGGTTGGCGGCATCACCGATGGCGTGCACGGCCACCGCGATGCCGTGGGCGTTGGCGCGGCGAATGGTGGCGTCGAGCAACTCGGGCTCGATCGTGGCCATGCCCGTGTGGCGCCGCCCCTCGTAGTGGGTGAGCATCTCGGCGCTCTCCGAGCCCAGCGAGCCGTCGGCGAAGAGCTTGAGCCCGCCGATGCGCAGCCAGTGGTCGCCCAGGCCACTGCGCAGGCCAAGCGCGATCGCCGGCTCCAGCTCGGGCTGCGCGAGATGGACCAGACAGCGCACCTTCAGCTCACCGCGGGCGCGCAGGCTCTGCAGGTCACGCAGGGTCTCGGGGCCGCTGGCAGGATCGGTGCACGGCGGCACGTGGATCGTGGCAATGCCGTAGCTCAGGGCCTCGTGCAGCGCACCACGCAGCGCATCGAGCCGCTCGGCCTCGCTGAGCTCGGGCACAACCGCCCGCATCAGGTCCATAGCCGACTCGATCAGGATACCGGTCGGCTCGCCGTCGCGGTCGCGCTGGATCGCGCCGCCCGCCGGGTCCGGCGTCGCGGCGGTGATGCCGGCGCGGTGCAGGGCCGCGCTGTTCACCCAGAGCGAGTGCCCGTCTTTGCGCATCAGAATGACCGGACGCTCCGGGCAGACCTGGTCGAGGTCGGCCCGGGTGGGCCAGCGCCGCCCCCAGGCGACGTGGTCCCAGCCACTGCCACGCAGCCACACCCCCGGCGGGAGCGTCGCGGCGCGTTCGGCAATCTGGGCCAGCGCCGCCTCGAGACTCGCGGCAGCGTTGAGCCGCACCTCCTGGCTCGCCAGGCCCTGCAGGGTGATGTGCACGTGCGCGTCGCAGAGCGCCGGAACCACGGCGCGCCCCTGGAGGTTGATCGTCTCGCCGCGCAGGCCCGCCACCGCCGCCTGGACCCGCCCCGTGCTGCCCACGGCATAGATGCGCCCGTCGCGGATCGCGATCGCCTGGGCCATAGGCTGGCCAGGGTCGAGCGTATAGACCGGACCGTTGTAAAGCACCAGTGTCGACATCGTGGGCTCCATCTCTTTCCTGCCATCGTAACGCCAGCGTCGCCAGCCTGTCAACCACCCCAGGGCGTGAACAGCGGCTTCGGGACAAGCTCCGAAACCCGGTTTGTTCGATGGTGTGGGCGGCGCAACCGCCCACACCATCGAACAAACGCCACACACTCCACCGCTGGAGGCCGTTGCGCGAGTTCCGGGTCGCACCCGGATCACAAGCTGTGGTATGATGCGTCCCGGCGCCATCGCGACAGGAGGGGGAGAGCGAGCCCGATGATCACCACCGTCTACCTCATCCGCCACGGCGAGACTGATTGGAACCTGACCGGGCGCTGGCAGGGCCACACCGATGTACCGCTCAACGCGGTGGGCCTGCGCCAGGCGCGCCTGCTGGGGCAGCGCCTCGCCCGGGAGCAGGTGCGCTTCGACGCGATCTACAGCAGCGACCTCACCCGCGCCTACCAGACAGCCTGGGAACTGGGCGCCGCGGTGCGTGTGGCGGTCCAGCTGGTGCCCAATCTGCGCGAGATCGACCTGGGCGTCTGGAGTGGCCATACCTCCGATGAACTGCAGGCGCGTTTCCCCGAGGAGTTCGCGCTGGTCGCGGCGGGCCACGACATCCCCCGCGGTGGCGGCGAGACGATCCGTGCCATGCGCCACCGCGTCGTCGAGGCAGTGGAGGCGCTGGTCGCCCAGCATCGCGGCGAGACGCTCGGTATCGTCACCCACGGCGGCTGCATCCGCGCCCTGCTCTCGCACGCGGTGAGCCTCGACGGCGAGGAGTTCCGGCACTTCCCCCATATCGGCAATACGTCGATCAGTGTGGTGCGGGTGGGCCGCGATAGCTGGGAAACCGTGCTGGTCAACGATATGGCCCACCTCAAGGTGACCCACGACCCCGAGCTCATCTCCGCCCCCCCCGATGACGCCGAGCAGCCGCAGGCGCTCTAGCCGGCCATGGACGACCGCTACTACGTCGAGACCCCCGAGGTGGTGGCCATCGCCTACGATGTGGCCGGTGCTGGCTCGCGCTGCCTGGCCGCCACGGTCGATACACTGCTGATCCTGCTGCTTCAGGTCGCGCTGGGGACAGTCATCTTCGCGGTCGATGCCCTGACGCCGGCAACCCTCGCGCCTGCATCATCGCTGACGCTGGCCCTCTGGGCACTCCTGGGCTTCGCGCTGCTCTGGGGCTACTATCTCTGCTTCGAGTTGCTCTGGTCCGGGCAGACGCCCGGCAAGCGCATGTTCGGGCTACGGGTGCTGCGTGAGGGTGGTCGCCCGATCGATTTCAGCGCCTCGGCCCTGCGCAACCTGGTGCGCTCGGTCGATTTTCTGCCCTTCGGCTATGGGCTCGGCCTGCTGGTACTGTTTGCCGACCCCTACGCGCGCCGCCTGGGCGACCTGGCGGCCGGCACGCTGGTGGTGCGCGAGGGGCTGCCGCTCGCGCTCGATGAGCTTGCCCGTGGCGTCGCGCCGGCCACGGTGCCCCCCCGGGCAGATGAGGCCCCAACCGCGCCGCTGCTGCCCAATCTGCACCGCCTCACTGCGGACCACTACGAACTGGCGCAGGCCTTCCTCCGTCGCCGTGCGCACCTCGGCGCCGCACCGCGCGCCCAGCTGGCGGCCGAGCTCGCCGCGCTGCTGCGCGCCCGCCTCGAACTCGCGCCCTCCGGTGACCCCGAGCGCTTCATCGAGCACCAGGTGCGCGAGTACCGCGTCGCCTACGAGCCTCCGCAAAGCTTGTCCTGAGCCCCTTCGGCGCCCCGCCATTTTCCCGGGAGCGAGGGCGTCTCACCCTCGGCGGCGTTCGCGGACAGGATGCCCGCGCCCAGCAGAGCAGCAGCAGCGCAAACCGTCGTTCACAGACTACTCATACCAGTGACGAATGATGCGTGACGAGCCGCACGGTCCGCATCACGTTGCGGAGCCGCGCCAGGTCGATTCGCAACGCTTCACCCGAATTTGGTAGCAGTGCGAGCCGCCCGGTAGCGCCGGATGAGCGCGTTGGTCGAGCTATCGTGGGCCAGCGCCGGCTCCGCAGGGCTCGCCAACTCAGGAATGATCCGCCCCGCCAGCACCTTGCCCAGCTCCACGCCCCACTGGTCGAAGGGGTTGATGCCCCAGATGACGCCCTGGGTATAGACGCTGTGCTCATAGAGCGCCACCAGCGCCCCCAGGACGGCGGGTGTCAGCCGATCGGCGAGGATGGTGCTGCTGGGCCGGTTGCCCGGGAAGGTGCGGTGCGGCACCAGGTCGGGGCCGACTCCCTCAGCGGCTACCTGCTCGGCCGGCTTGCCGAAGGCCAGCGCCTCACCCTGCGCCAGCATGTTCGCCATCAGCTGGTCGTGGTGGTTGCCCAGCGGGTTCAGGCTGTGGCAGAAGCCGATGAAGTCGCACGGCACCAGCTTCGTTCCCTGGTGCAGCAGTTGGTAGAACGAGTGCTGGCCATTGGTGCCCGGCTCGCCCCAGTAGATCGTCCCGGTCTGGTAGTCGACCGCTGTACCGTCGAGGCGCACCGCCTTGCCGTTGCTCTCCATCGTCAACTGCTGCAGGTAGGCCGGCAGGCGCTTGAGGTACTGGTCGTAGGGCAGCACCGCGTGGGTCTCGGCGCCGAAAAAGTCGCTGTACCAGAGGTCGAGCAGGCCGTGGATGACCGGCAGGTTGCGTTCCAGCGGCGTGCTGCGGAAGTGTTCGTCCATAGCGTGGAAGCCGTCGAGCAACTCGCGGAAGCCGGCTGGCCCCAGGGCGATCATAGTTGAAAGCCCGATGGCCGAGGTCATCGAGTAGCGCCCGCCGACCCAGTCCCAGAAGCCGAACATGTTGGCGGTATCAATGCCGAACTTCTGCACCTCGGCGGCATTGGTGGAGACGGCGACGAAATGGCGGGCCACCGCCGCCTCATCGCCCAGGGCATTGAGCAGCCACTGGCGCGCAGTGCGGGCATTGGTCATTGTCTCCAGGGTGGTGAAGGTCTTCGAGGCAACGATGAACAGCGTGGTCGCCGGCTCCAGGTCGCGCACGGCCTCGGCGAAGTCGGTGGCGTCAACGTTGGAGACGAAGCGCATGGTGAGTTCGCGGGCGCTGTAGTGGCGCAGGGCCTCGTAGGCCATCACCGGCCCGAGGTCGGAGCCGCCGATGCCAATGTTGACGACCGCGCGGATCGGCTGGCCGGTATAGCCCTGCCAGGCGCCGGCGCGCACCTGATCGGCAAAGGCGGCCATCCGTTCCAGCACCGCGTGCACCTCGGCAACAACGTTCACGCCATCGACCACGATGGTCGCCTCGCGGGGCGCGCGCAGCGCCACGTGGAGCACCGCGCGGCCCTCGGTGGTATTGATCTTCTCGCCACGGAACATGGCCGCGATACGCGCTTCCAGGTCGCAGGCCCGCGCCAGCGCGAACAGCAGCGCCAGGGTCTCATCGGTGATGCGGTGCTTGCTATAGTCGAAATAGAGCCCGGCGGCCTCGGCGGTGAGCCGGCTGCCGCGCTCCGGGTCGGCTGCGAACAACTCGCGGAGTTGCAGATCGTGGATGGTGGCGACATGGGCCTGGAGCGCCTGCCACTCCGGGCGGGCGGTGAGCGCGGGCAGTGGCGTATTCATCGGCCTCCTCCTGTGGGCGTGATGGGCCAGCGGGGCCATTATAGCGCGCCGCTGGCGATGGGGTACAGTCGTATCGGCGAGGTGTTCACGTTGTGACAGCGGCTTGCCGCGGACCTTGCATCAGCCGTGGGAGAGCGTGCCCAGGCTCGCGCGCCTACTCGCTGATCCGGTATACGTAGCAAACAAGCGCAGCGCAGAGGGTTCGCGCAATAGCCGCTCAGCTGCGGCGTAGTCGCGCCAGGGTCGCCCGCGCCGGCGCCGCGCCGAGCAGCGCGCTGAGCGCCAGGTAGCTGCCGGCGCCAAGCACGCCGGCCCAGGCCAGCCAGAGCAGCAGCCCCGGCATGTCGCGCGTCCAGACATAGGGGTGGGTCGCGCTCAGCGCAGGCACCAGCCCGCGCGCGGCGCCGTTCAACGCTGCCAGGCCCACGCCCAGTAGCAGCGCACCCGCAAGGGCGGCCGCCACCGTGCGCCAGAGGACGCGATCACGCCAGACTCCGGGCAGTGCCACGCCCAGCAGCAGCAGGAGCAGCAGCGCCTCCACGTTGTTGGCCAGGCTGAAGGCCAGGGCCAGGCTGCCCACGTCGCCGCCGCCGCGCAGCAGCAGCACACCCAGCCCCAGGTTCAGCGCCACCTGCAGCAGCCCGACCAGCACTGGCGTCCAGGTGCGCTGCAGTGCAAAGAAGCTGCGGATCAGGATCTCCGAGGCGGCGAAGGCGGGCAGGGCCAGGGCATAGCCGACCAGGGCGGCGACGGTATACTGGAGCGAGATACTATCGAAGGCGCCGCGCTGGAAGAGCGCGCGGGCCACCGGAAAGCCCAGGGTCAGCAGCGCCGCGCTGGCCGGCAGGGTCAGCCAGAGAATGACGCCGAGCGTCCGGCGCACATCGGCGCTCATCGCGTCATAGCGGCCCTCGGCCACCATGCGCGCCAGGCGCGGGAAGGCCACCTGGCTCAGGCTCAGGGCAAAGATGCCGTAGGGCAACAGCATGAGCTGGTAGGCATAGCCCAGGCCCGCCAGCTTGGCCGCGCCGTCGGCGAGGCGGGCCGCGAGGGTCAGCGTGACCACAACACTCAGGTGAGCGGCGGCCTGGCCGATGACCCGCGGCCCCATCTGGCGGGCGATCCGCCCGACCTGCTCCATGCCCCGGCCAAGGCTCGGCTGCAGCCGCATGCCGATCGCCCACAGCCCCGGCAACTGGACCAGCAGGTAGAGCAGCGCCCCCAGCACCACCCCCCAGGCCATGCCCCAGATCCCGATCCCCAGCAGACTCCCGAGGACCGCGCCGAGTATGATCCCCAGGTTGTAAAGCGAGGGGGCCAGCGCCGGCAGGGTGAAATGCTCGCGGGCGTTGAGGGCGGCCATAGCTAGCCCGCCCAGGCCCAGCAGTAGCGGTGAGAGCAGGAACAGGCGGGCCAGGGCGATGGTCAACGCCTGGGTCTCGGCCGCAAAGCCCTGGCCGCCATAGAGCGCGGCCACCAGCCACGGCGCGGCGCTGAAGACCACGACGCTGGCAGCCACCAGCACCAGGAGCGACCAGGTGAGAACCGCGCTGGCCAGTTGCCAGGCCCGGGCCTGGCCGTCGCGCTCCCAGACCTCGATAAAGACGGGGATGAAGCTGCTGCCCAGCGCCCCGCCAATGACCACCAGGTAGAGCAGGTCAACGATCGAGAAGGCCGCCCGGTAGGCCGCGGCTTCCGGCGAGGTGCCGAACAGGTAGGTGGCTACCATATCGCGCAACAGCCCGCTGACCCGGCTGAGCACGAAGCCGGCCATAACGATCAGGCTGTTGCGCAGGGCGCCCGACTGGCCACCACGCAGCAGCGACGAGAGTTGCACGGAGGGCGCCCTTCTGCTATACTTGGGCGTTAGACGAAGTTTCGGCTGGCACCGTATAGCTATATATCTATCCGCACGTGATTATACTGGAGGAACGTCCCCTTGGCGAACACGAAGTCGGCAAAGAAGCGCATTCGCAGTAACGAGCGCAAGCATCAGCGCAATACGATGTACCGCTCACGGGTGAAGACGCAGATCAAGAAGGCTGAACTATCGATTTACAGCGGCACACCCGACGAGGCGCTGATTCGCGAGGCGATCAGCACGCTCGATAAGGCGGCGGTCAAGGGCATCATCCACAAGAACAACGCTGCCCGGCGCAAGTCCCGGCTGATGAAGAAGCTGAACGCCGCCACGGCGTGAGCACACGCCCTGCCTGCCGCACCGCAGGGCCGTACCAGTACTTTCACTCCTACGCCGCTCCTTGGGGGGCGGCGTCGTGTTTGCTGGCCGCGCAGGCTTCGGCCACAAAGAGCTCGAGGGCCACATCGGCCTGGATACGCCCGGTCTTGGTAGCCACATCCAGTTCCAGCAGCCGGTCGTGGAGCCGTTCCAGTTCGCCCGGGTTGAAGCCGCGGACCTGATCAAGCGCCTTGCGCACGACGAAGGGCTTCTGGCCCAGTTCGGCGGCAATCGCGTCGGGGCGCAGCCGCTGGGTGCTGAGTTCCTTCACGCCGATCAAGATGCGCAACTGGCGGGCGAGCATGAACAGGACGTAGGTGGCCGCCTGGCCCTCTTCCAGCAGGGCGCGAGCTCCACGCAGCGCCGGACCGAGCCGTCGTGTGCTGAGCTCGTCGATGAAGGCGAACAGGTTCTGCTCCTGGCGGTCCGTCACCAGCAGGTCGACCGCTGCGCTGCTGATCGGCGCGTCCCGCCCTACATAGGTTGCGAGCTTGGCCACCTCGGTGACCAGGGCGCGCGTATCATTGCCCACCAGTTCTACCAGCCGGGTGGCGGCGGGTTGCTCCAGCCGGGCGCCAAGGCCGCGCGCGCGCTCAGCCAGCCAGCGCAGCAACTCCGCGCCCTGCGGTGGCGTAAACTCGTGTACCTCGCCGCACTTCTTCAGGTGCGTGTAGAGGATGCTGCGCCGGTCGACATCTTCCGTCTCGACAAAGACCAGGTCACAGCTGGCCGGCACTGTCTCCAGGTAGGCGCGCAACTCTTCGCGCTCTTTACCGGCCCGGCTGTGCTTCAGCGCATCGGTGACAATCACCAGCCGGCGCTCGGCGAGGAAGGGCATAGCCTCACACGCGGCAACCAGCGCCTCCAGCTTGAGCTTGCGCCCATCAAGCCGGGTGATGTTCATCTCCGCAACATCGGGAGGCACGGCGGCGCGCAGCCGGGCCAGTGCCTCACTGCGGCTGAATTCGTCGGGGCCGTAGAGCAGGAAGAGCATAGTGGTGGGGCGGCGGATCTGAGCCCTGGCTGAGGTACCCCGGGCTGCCGTGAGTGGGCCAGTTTCGAACCTGCAGGAAGCAGGTGGGTGCCCGCCTGTGAGCATCTGCGGCCCGCCGCATAGCTCAACTCGTGAGAGCAGGGCTCCCAGCGAAACCGTGTTGGCTCAAAACACATACCCACCCACGGGCAGTCGGGGTTGGTTGATGGTACCACTCCTCGGGTGGTTGTGCAAGCGCTGCCCGTGCCGCTCAGCGTTCCGCCTCGAGGCGCTGGACGATCCCCGTGACGAGGCGGGCGACCCGCTCGACCAGCCGCGCAGCGGGTGGGGCCGGTGCTGCGACGCCACCCGGCGCTGGCGATGCCACGATGGTGAGGGTGCGGTAGCCGAGCCGCCGTAGCGGGCTGGCCAGGATGCCATCAGTGGTGAGGCGGCGCGGGTCGGCATCGATCTGCGGGTCGGCCGCATCGGTAGCCGCCGCGAGGCGCACAAGCAGGTCGTCGGCGGGCCTACTGCGCAGCGCTCCCTCAGCCGTCGCATAGACCAGCTGGCCGCCAATCAGTTGCTCCAGCGCAATTACCAGCGTGCGCTCACGCTCGAAGGGGTAGCGCTGCAGCAGGCTGGTGACACCACCGGGGTCACTGCCGGCAGCGCCGACGGCCACCGCCCAGAGCTCGACCCGCTCCATCGGGCCCAGGCGACTGACGGCCGCCACCAGCGCGGCAAGCGCCGCCTGTCCGCCATCAACCGGGTCGGCTGTGAAGGGCCTGGTGGCGCCAACCAGGATGAGCACGAAGAGCAGGGCGGCGGCCAGTTGCACCAGCCACCACGGGCCGGGCAGGAGCGCTGCCAGCAGGCTACCGGCGACGAGTAGTGTTGCCGCGCCAAGGCGGCTGAGCACGGCGGCGCGTGTTGTGCTGGCAAGGGCCGCGAGGCCAGGCTGCTGCGCGGGAGTATCGAGCGGCGCAAGGAGCAACACCCGCCAGCGGGGCTCGGCGGGCATGAGGCCACCAGCCCCGGCCACGGCCCGCGTGCCGACGATGTTCTGGCTCACCCGGCGCCTGCCCACTGCTGGCAGTGGCGCGACCAGTCCATCAACAAGTGCGACGGCGAGCAGACCCAGACTGAGCAGCAGCCCCGGCCCGGGGAGCGCCAGCGCCAGCAGCGCACTCGTCACGCCCAGCGCGCCGAAGAGCAAGGAGCCGGTGCCTGGCCGTGGGACCGCGCGCAACTCATAGGTGCTGACCCCCATGCCAGCCCGTCGCAGCCGCCCGTTCACAAAGGCCGCCGCCCGGGCCTCCTCCGGCGAGGTGGGCCGCCGCAGCCCGATCCGCTCGGCCAACTCGTCGACCAGCGCCTCGATCTCGTAGGCTTCGTCCCGAGTTGCGGAGTACATCGGAGGCATGACCTGTGTGCAGGAGCATGTTCAGGTGTCTGTAAACCTGGGTGGCCGGTGTTTTGCCGGGAGCGGGGGCTTCTTGCCCTCGACGGTGTTCGAGGGCAAGAAGCCCTTACTCCCAGCGGAGCAGCAGTATCGCAGAACTTCGTTTACAGACGTTTCAGCTACGTGGCTGGAGACGATCGGCCGCCGCGGGCATACCCTACGCCCGCGGTGTCGGCCCCGGGGAGGGCACGGGCGTGCGCGTCGGGTCCAGATTGAAGTCCCGGTCGGGCGTGCCAGTTGGCGCTGGCGTAATTGGCGAGATCGGCAGACCGGGCACACTGGCGCGGCCGCAGTCCGTCTGGCCAGGCGTACAGAGCAGCAGCACCAGGTCGTAACGAATGAACTGGTTGCCGATATCGCCCGTATTCTTCACCTGCGCGAAGTAGAACCCGTCGACCTCGGGGATGAACTCGATCTGTGAGTCGAGGCTCTCGCCACCGGGGATATCGTCATTGAAGTCGAGGATGCTGACCCCATCGCGGTCAGTGAGCACCATGACCGTATCAGCGCCGGCCTGCGTGTCGCGGTTGACCTCGATCCGTCCGCGGTAGCGCCGTGTATCCGTATAGATGATGTAGCGCTTACCGGTCTTGCCGAAGAACGTCACCCAGTCGGCGTCGCCGGTGGGGCAGAGCCGGCGATCCTCCTGGATCTCGTTGGAGGTGATCAGCCGGGCCTGTTCGGGCAGCCCATCGGGCTCGAAGAGATCCTGGCAGACCGAGGCTACCGTGGTCGGGGTCGGGCCATAGCTCTCGTCGAGTAGCGCAATGACATAGAAAAAGTTCGTGCCGCCACGCCCGGCCGAGTCGCGGACACGGATGAAGTAGCGCCCATCGGTAGGGATGCGGATGGTGATCCGCGGGCGCGTATCGCCCGGATTCGGGTTTGCCGGATCGCGATTGAAGTAATCGTTGTTGAAGGCAATGCTGTTCAACTGGGGATCGAACAACTCCAGAGTCAGGTCGAGGCCCGGGTCCATGCGGGACACATCGATCGTATAGACTTTGCCAGCGATGCCGCCGAAGACCAGCCAATCCTCATCGCCGGTCGGGCAGATCGTATGCTCCTGGGCGGTATTGACGTCGAACGTGCGCGCGCTGGCAGGGTTGTTGTCGTCCTCGAAGCCATCGCGACAGATAGGGCCGCGGGTCGCTGTGGGGCCAACAGGGGTGTTGGTTGGAGTCGGGGCTGACACCACGTTGACCGTAATGAACGCTGTGGTATCAGCATTGTTGGACTGGCGCCTGGCGACGAGGTTCAGATTGACGCTGGTACCCACCGTCGCGCTGGCCGGCACATTGACGCGCACGGTCACGCCCTGGGTCTGATTCTGGAACAGTTCGATGGTCGCCGAGGGCGAGAAGTCCACCGTCCAGCCGCTGGGCAGATTATCTACACGCAGGTTGAAGATGTCGTTCTGCCCGGTGTTGCGCAGGTTAGAGCTAAACAGGCCACTCTGGCCGGGCTGGATCGAGAGCGTGCCACTGGTCGTCTGCCAGCTGAAGTCGACCTGGGCGAGGGGGGCAGCCGGGGGTGCCTGGGGCGGCGCGGCGGCGGCGGGCATCTGCTGAACGGCGACGGCAAAGATGACCAGGACGAACAGTGCGGCAATCGCGGCGTTGCGCAGAGCAGTGCGTCGCTTCATCGGGATACGGAGCTCCCGTCTAACGGTGGGCTGGAACCGCCCGCATTATAGCCGCCGGGTGCGCAGCGTGTCAACCAATGGGCAACCCCGGGAGCGAGAGGGTCTGAACCGGAACGCACCGCACAGGGCGCAGAGCACGCTGGGGGGCAGGTAGCGGGTGAAGCATCTCTGCCTTCTCTGCGTTCTCTGCGGGATAACGTCTGTGCCGCCCCTCTACTCGACCGCGGTGGCCAGCGTTGCCGCCGGTGGGGGCGGGGCCGTGCTCGCGCGGGCGAAGCCGGGCACATCGACGCGCACGATCAGCCAGGCGCAGACCGCCAGGCCCACGGCCTCGAGCAGGAAGACCGTCGCGTAGGCCACGGCCAGCGAGCCGCTGCCCAGCAGGGCCAGATCGCGCACGAAGCCGCCCATGAAGATGCCCAGCCCGCGAAAGACCAGCTGGGCCACCGTCCAGAGGCCCAGGTAGGCCCCGGCCCGCCGGTCGGAGGTCATGGCCATCAGCAGCGAGACCGCGCCGACGGTGTAGATGCCGAAGCCGAGGCCGAAGAGCACCAGTACGGGGATGAGCAACGGGCGCGCGCCGATGAGCGCAACGATGCCGAGCAGGGCCAGGGGCGCTGCGGTGAGCACCAGCCCGAGCACGGTGGTGGGTGTCTGGGCATGGGCCGGGCGGTTGCGCGTGACGATCACAGTGCCGATCAGGCTGACGACCACGCCGACGCCCCAGTAGGCGTTGAAGCGGGTGGTCTCGCCGGCGGGCAGGCCGAAGACCTCGCCGCCGAAGGGTTCGAGCACGGCGTCCTGGGCAAAGGCGCTCATGGCGCCGAGGGCGAGGAAGAGGAAGAAGCGCCGGGTGCGCCGGTCGGCCCACATCTCGCGCAGCAGCTGGAGGAAGGGCAGTTGCTCGTCTGCGGCGTCGGCGACGATCGCCTGGCCGCGGCGCTCCTCGCCGAGCAGCGAAAAGAAGAAGAAGCCGGCCGCGATCGCCATCCCGAGCAGGGTGATGCGCCAGAAACTGGCCGGGTCGTACACCGGCATCAGCAGGCCGTAGAACACGCCGGCAAGCGGAAAGCTTACCACCAGGAAGGTCTGCACGATGCTGAGCGCCTGGCCACGTTTGGCGGGCGGAGCGCTGTCGCGGACCAGGGCCAGGAAGGTGCTGCCGGAGAGCAGCGTGCCGACGCCATAGCCCAGGAAGGCCACGGTTGCCAGGCTCCAGCCGAGCAGTGAGCGCGGGTCGGCGGCGAGCAGCACGGTGACCAGCGGGAGCAGGGGCAGGGAGAGCAGCATCGGCACGCGTCCGGCCCAGATGTAGGGCAGGCGGTGGTAGCCGAAGATCGGACGGGTATCGGAGCGGTAGCCGGCCCAGATGCTCAAGGGGGCGAGCAGGTAGCGCAGCGCCGAGAGCAGGGCCACCGGGGTGGCCCAGAGCCCCAGATCGCTGATCAGCACACGGTTCAGCACCCCCGAGGTGAGCAGGTCAACGAATGACGATCCGATATGGAACGAGCCGATCTTCATCGTCCGGAGAACGCTGAAGCGGCGCTGCGGCGTCTGGTCCACGTTACAAGGCTCCCTGGGTATGGTTCAAATCCTCCTCGCGGCATCCGATCACCTCGCGGCGGGGGCGGGTGTCGGGCGTAGGGCCCGTGGCGGTTCATGCGGGCTGCTCGTAGGCGGCGGCGACGGCCAGGTGCACCTCGTTGGCCACCCGGCTGATGCGGCGCAACAGGCGCGCGCTGGCCTCGGGGCGCAGGTGGGCCTCCTCGGGCAGGCCCATCGCCGACTCGACGAGCGAG
>DAOUBZ010000032.1:0-9539 GCA_034432515.1 Chloroflexaceae bacterium
ACCGGCTGGCCAACACCGCCGACGCGATGTGGGGCTACCGGGACGCGCGCTACGAGCACCTGGGCAGGGCCGCGGCCCGTCTCGACGATGCGCTCAACCTGCTGCCCGCGCGCCTCACGGCGGCGCTGATCGCGCTGGCCGCGCAGCTGGTGAATCGGCGTGGCGCGGAGGCCTGGCACGTCGCCCGGCGCGACGCCGGGCGCACCGCCTCGCCCAACGCCGGCTGGCCGATGGCGGCCATGGCCGGCGCTCTCGCGACGACCCTCAGCAAGCGTGACCACTACACCCTGGGCGCTGGCCCGCGCGTGCCCGATGCCGCGCTGATCGGTGAGAGCCGGGCCATCGCGCGGTCGGTCGCTGCCATCGTGTGGGTCGCCTGCGGGGCCATTGCCGCGCCCCGCTAGATCGGATAGAAGAACGATGCATCATCACACGAACGCGCTGCTCCTCATCGGCCACGGGAGCCCTGCTCAGGTCGGCAACGCCGAGTTTCTGCAGTTCGCCCAGAACCTGGCGGTCCACCTGGGTGTGGCTACGCAGCCCTGCTTCCTCGAACTGGCCGAGCCGTCGATCGGCGAGGGCTTCGCCCGCTGCGTCGCTGGCGGGGCGCAGCAGATCGCAGCCCTGCCGCTCTTCCTTGGCTCCGGGCGCCACCATAAGCGCGACGTTCCCGATCTGCTCGCCGAGGCCCGCGCGCGCTACCCTGGCGTCGCGTTGCGCTACGGCGCTCCGCTCGGGCCGCAGCTACACCTGGTGGAGGCTCTGGCCGATCGTGCCGCGCAAGTGCTGGCGCAGACCGCCAACCCGGTTGCCCCCGAAGAGACGGCGCTGCTCGTGGTGGGTCGTGGCAGCAAGGATCCCCAGAGCAACGCCGAGTTGCCCCGCCTGGCGCGGTTGCTCTCCGAGGGCCGTAACTACGGCCCGGTCGAGTATGGGTACCAGTCGGTCGTTGCCCCCGATGTGGGCCAGGCGATCGCGCGCTGTGTCGAGCTCGGGGCGCGGCGGGTAGTGGTGCTGCCCTACCTGCTCTTCAGCGGCTTCGTCTGCGACGATATTGCCGCCCAGGCCCGCGCCGCACAGGCGCGCTTCCCGGAGTTGGAGGTGCTGGTCGGCGAGCGGCTCTTCCCCCACCCGGGGCTGCTTGCCGCGGCGGCGCTGCGCTACCAGGAGCTCATCACGGGTACGATTGTATCATCGCGTCATCAGAGAGGTCGTATTCGATGAACACCCCCCATCCCCACGCGATCGCTGCCGAGTCGTTCGCGATTATCCGCCAGGGTCTGGCCGAGCGTGGTATCACGCTGACGCACCCGCTGGCTGCGGTGGTCGAGCGGATCATTCACACCACCGCTGACTTCGAGTTCGCCGAACTGGTCCAGACCAGCCCCGGCGCTGTCGAGGCTGGCGTGCGCGCGCTGCAGGCCGGCTGCGCGGTGCTCACCGATGTGGAGATGGTGCGCGTGGGCATCAACGCCCAGCGCCTGGCAGCTCTGGGTGGCGAGCTCCACTGCCTGATCGGTGACCCTGCGGTGCGAAGCTACGCCACCGCCGCCGGCAGTACCCGTGGCGCCCAGAGTATGCGCCTGGCCGCCGAGCGCGGGCTGATCGACGCCAGCATCGTCGCGATTGGCAACGCTCCCACCGCGCTCGACGAGCTCATCCGCCTGGTGGTGGACGGCGCGCGGCCCGCGCTGGTGGTCGGCGTGCCAGTGGGCTTCGTCGGCGCCGCCGAGAGCAAGGCGGCGCTCACCCGGGTTACGGCTGTCCCCTGGCTGGTGACCACCGGCCGCAAGGGTGGCTCAACCATCGCGGCGGCGACGGTCAACGCCCTGCTGCGCCTGGCCGTCGGCGCGGCGAATGATGAACTGTAACGCATGGAACCACCTGTCCCCCCACGTGACCGGCACGGTCTTCGCACCGGCTTCACCACCGGCACCAATGCGGCGGCGGCGGCGCGCGCCGCGACACTGGCGCTGCTCACCGGGGTGTGGCCCGAGACGGTGACGGTCAGCCTGCCCACCGGTGAGACCACCGTGATGCACCCGGTCGAGCGCCGCCTGGACGACGAGGCCGCCCACTGCTGTATGGTCAAGGATGGCGGCGACGACCCCGATGTGACCCACGGCGCGCTGATCTGCGCCACGGTGCGCCACGCTGCACTCCCGGGCATCACGATCGATGGGGGCGCCGGCGTCGGGCGGGTGACCCTGCCCGGCCTGGGGCTGCCGGTTGGCGAGGCGGCGATCAACCCGGTGCCGCGCCAGCAGATCTATGCCAACGTCGTTGCAGCCGTGGCGGAAGCGCTGCCCGCCGGCGAGCATTACCTGGAGCGCCACGGGCTGGCGGTGGTCATCAGCGTGCCGCAGGGTGAGCAGCTGGCCCGGCGCACGCTCAATCCGCGTCTGGGGATCATCGGCGGTATCAGCATCCTGGGTACCTCGGGCAAGGTCCACCCCTACAGCACGGCCGCCTGGCGGGCCAGCGTCGTCCAGGCGGTACAGCTGGCCGCCTATCACAGCCCCACACGGGTGGTGCTGGCCACGGGCGCCCGCTCCGAGCAGTACGCGATGCGCCTGTTCCCCGCGTTGCCCGAACTGGCCTTCGTCGAGATCAGCATCTTCACCGGCGCGGCGCTGCGCGCCTGCGTGACCCAGGGTGTGCGCAAGGCCACGCTGGTGGCGATGATCAGCCGGATCGTCAAGACCGCGCAGGGCCGTATGGTTACCCACGTGGCCGGCAATCCGGTCGATTTGAGCTTTCTCGCCCGGGTCTGCCGCGAGGCCGGTGCCTCGCCCGAGCTAAGCGCGGCCGTTGCCACGGCAAATACCGCACGCCACTTCCTGGAGCTATGCCAGGCTTACGGCGAACTGGCCCCGCTCACCCATCTGACGGCCATGGCGCTGGCCCAGAGCCGGCGCTTCGTGCAGCGGCTGGGTGGCGCCCTGGCGCTGGAGGTCATCCTGGTGGACTTCGATGGGACGGTGCTGGCGCGATCTGATAGCGAATGGTGAATAGCGAATGGCGAATGGTCGCCTGTCGTGCCCCTTGAGAAGCTCGGGCGCCCCAGAGATGGTGCACAAGCTCTGCAGATTGCAGATGCGACAGGAGTGTTTATGCCGGAGCATACGATCCTGGTGCTTGGCGTGAATGGCGCGGGGCGTGAGCATGTATCCCCGGTGCAGCTCGCCCGGGTGCTGGCAGCCGATCTGCTTGTCGGCGGTGAGCGGCAGCTGGCATGCTTCCCCGACTTCGGCGGCGAGCGGCTGAGCCTGCGCCGCGGGGTCGACGAAGCGGCCCGGCGGCTGCGCCAGGCGCTGGAGCGCGGGCAGCAGGCGGTGGTGCTGGCCTCGGGCGACCCGCTCTGCTATGGGATTGGTGCGAGCCTGCGTCAGTGGTTTGCCGCCGATGAGCTCGAGATCGTCCCGGCGCCGAGCAGCTACCAGCTGGCCTTTGCCGCCCTGGGCGAGCCCTGGCACGACGCGGCGCTGCTCAGCGCCCATGCCCGCCCGTTGGCCGAGGTGGTGCACGGCGTGCAGGGCGCCACCCGGGCGGCGATTCTCACCGATGATCGGCACACCCCGGCGGTGATCGCCCGGGCGCTGCTCGCGGCTGGGCTGCCCGCCGCCAGCCCCTGCGCGATCTGCGAGCACCTGGCCGAGCCGGCCCAGCGCATCGTGCGCACGACCCTCGGCGATGCGGCGGAACAAAGCTTTGCAGCGCTGAATGTCTTGGTGGTCTGGCGAGGCGAGGAGACGAGGGCGCAAAGACGCGATGGGCGTCACCGCATGCCTCACGCCTCATCGTCCCCCCCCGGCCTGCCGGACGCTGCCTTCAGCACCACCGGCGGCCTGATCACCAAGCGCGAGATCCGCCTGCTGTGTCTGGCCGAGTTGGCCCCGGGGCCCGGCGAGGTGCTGTGGGATCTCGGCGCCGGCAGTGGCGCGGTCGGCATTGAGGCTGCCCGCTGGCAGCCCGCGGCGACCGTCTACGCGATTGAGCGGCGGGCCGAGCAGTGCGCCCATATCCGCGAGAACCTGCGCCGCTTCGCGGCGCCGAACCTCCAGCTGGTCGAGGGCGCCGCGCCCGAGGTCTGCGCCGCGCTCCCCGACCCGGACGCGGTCTTTGTCGGCGGCAGCGGTGGGCAGCTCGCGCCGATACTCGCGCTGCTGCAGCAGCGGCTGCGCCCGGAGGGGCGCCTGGTGCTCAGCCTGGTGACGCTGGAACATCTGCAGGTGGCCCGCGCTACACTGCCCGACGCCCGGGTGGTCCAGCTCCAGGTCAGTGTCACTGCGCCGATCCAGGGGATGCTGCGTTTCCAGGCTCAGAATCCGGTGTTTGTGGTGACGTGGCGGCAAGCGGCGCGCCAAACTCGAGGACAGCCAGCGTGATCAACGCTTCGAGATCCTCGAGCAGCGCCGGGTCGTAGCGCGCGACCACCGCGCGAACCTCGTCACGCTCAGTGGGCGGGGTCAGCGCAAGGAGGCGTTGGATGTCAGCCAGGTCCTGGGTCCTGGGTACGCCCGGCCTGGAGCTTGATCAGCAGGCGTGGAGTTGCCGGGGTGTCTTCTGAGGATTGCATGACAGGGGACGTATAGCACCATGCTGGAGCCAGAACAGCCGCAACTGGTCGCCGTTGGGCTTGGCCCGGGCGACCCGGAGCTGGTTACGCTGAAGGGCCGGCGGGCGATCGAGGCGGCGGACGTGATCTTCGCGCCCCGCAGCCGCGATGATGAAGCCAGCCGGGCGCTGCGCATCGCGCAGCCCTGGATCGACCCGGCGCGCCAGCAGGTCGTTCCGTTGACCATCCCCATGCAGCGCGATCCGGCCCGGACACAGACGGCCTATCAGCTGATCGCCGCGACGATCGGCGCCCGGCTGAGCGCGCATGCGGCAGCCCACCCCACGGCCCGCGGCGTCTACCTGCTGCTGGGTGACCCGCTGCTCTATGGCACCTTCACCACCCTGCGGGCGGCGCTGGTGGCCCACTATCCCCGGATTGCCGTCACCATCGTGCCCGGCATTACCTCATTCGCGGCAGCGGCCGCCAGGGTTGGCCTGCCGTTGAGCCTGGGTGACGAGCGGGTGGCTATCATGCCCGCCCCCGGCGATCCCGGCGCGCTGCGCGACCTGCTGGCGCGCTTCGAGACCGTTGTGCTGCTCAAGCTGGGGCGTGCCCTGCCGCAGATCATCGCCGTGCTCGACGAGTTGGCGCTGCTCGAGAGCGCCGTCTACGCTGAGTACCTTGGCATGCCCGAGGAGCGCATCGTGCGCGCGGTCGGCAGCCTGCGCGACTACCAGGCCCCGTATCTGTCGCTGCTGATCGTAAGGCGAGCGGAGTGAACGATGGACCATCGTATAACTGCCGGTACCGTCTACTTCATTGGCGCCGGCCCCGGCGCGCCGGATCTGATTACCGTGCGCGGGCGGGCGATCATCGAGCAGGCCGATCTGGTGCTCTATGCCGATAGTCTGGTGCAGGCCAGTGTTGCCGGGCTGGCGCGCAAACCGACGGCGCGCATCGTCGGCTCCGCCGAGCTGCACCTGGCCCAACTGGTCGCGCTGATGGTCGAGGCGGCACAGGTGGGCCAGGTGGTGGCCCGGGTGCACACCGGCGACCCGGCGCTCTACGGCGCCATCCACGAGCAGATGGCCGCCCTGGACGAGCACGGCATCCCCTACGCGATCGTGCCTGGTGTGACGGCCGCTTTCGCCGCCGCCGCCCGGCTCGCCGTCGAGTTGACGGTGCCGGAGTTGACCCAGACCGTGATCCTGGGTCGCGTGGCCGGGCGCACGCCGGTGCCGGAGCGCGAGGCCCTGCCCGCGCTCGCCGCCCACGGCGCCTCGCTGGCCCTCTACCTGAGCGTCGACCAGATCGAGCGCGTGGTGGCCGAGTTGCTGGCCGGCGGCGCCTACACCCCCGCAACACCCGTCGCCGTAGTCTACCGGGCGACCTGGCCCGACGAGCAGGTGATCAGCGGCACGCTGGCCGACATCGCCGCCGCGGTACGGGCCGCTGGCCATACCCGCCACGCCCTGATTCTGGTCGGCCCGGCCCTCCGCCCGGGCCGCGCGGCAGCCCCCAGCCGGCTCTATGACGCGAACTTCGGCCATGGCTACCGTGGTGTGGAGCTAGCCAGCCCGTACCCCCCAACTCCCGCTCCCACACAGGCAGCGGGGGGACGGGAGGGTGAGGGTCACCCGCCCCTGTTCATTGCGGTGACCCGCGCGGGCGCTGCCCTGGCCGCCCGGCTGGCCCACGAGCTAGGCGGCGCGGCGCTGCTGCCTGCGCGTTTCGCGGCCGGGGCCACCGGCGCCCTGACCTACGAGGGACCGGTCGCGGAGGCGATCCGCCAGCACTGGGCCGCGGGCCGGCCGCTGGTCCTGATCATGGCTGCCGGGGTCGCCGTGCGCGCGCTTGCGCCGCTGCTCGGCCACAAGGCCAGTGACCCGGCCATCGTCTGCCTGGACGAAGCGGGACGCTCGGTCATCCCGCTGCTGGGCGGCCATCGGGCCGGCGCCAACGAGCTGGCCCGCCGCATCGCGGTACACACTGGCGGGCACGCCGCGGTGACCACGGCCAGCGATACCCAGGGGCTGCCGGCCCTCGACCTGCTGGGGCGTGACGCCGACTGGCAGATCGACCCGGACTCGGCGCTGACCCACGCCATGGGCTGCCTGGTCAACGGCGAACCCATCGGCTGCTACGTCGACCCGGCGCTACCCGCCCAGCGGCGCCAGTTGGAGCAGTGGCTTGCCGCCTGCCCCGATCTGACCTTCGTCGAGCAGCCCGAAGAGTTGCTGGCCGAGCGCTACCACGCCGCGCTGCTGGTCACCCACCGGGCGCTGAAGGTGCTCTGGCCCGCGCTGCGCGCAAAGACGGTGCGCTACAGCCTGCCGCTGCTCGTGGTCGGTCTGGGCTGCCGGCGTGGCGTGCCGGCCGAAGAGCTGCACGCCGCGCTCGATGTCACGCTCGACGAGGCAGGACTCAACGGCACCTGCATCGCGGCCCTGGCCACCGTCGATCTGAAGGCCGAGGAGCCGGGCCTGGCCATCCTTGCCGAGGTACTGGGCGTACCACTAGAGGCCGTCCCGTCAGCCCGGTTGTCCACCCTCGACCCGGCAGCGTTCAGCCCCAGTGCCGCCAGCACCCACCTGGATCTCCCCGGCGTTGCGGAGCCGTGCGCCGTGCTCGTCGCCGGTGGGCCATTGCTCGTGCCCAAGCGCGCCTTCGCCCGCTGCACGGTTGCCGTGGCATTACGGACCACTACTGCTGCTGCGAACACTGCGCCCGGCCAGCTTACCCTGCTCAGCCTCGGCCCCGGCGACCCACGGCAGCTGACGCTCGCCGCGGACGCCGCCCTGCGCGCTGCCGAGGTGGTTGTTGGCTACCAGGGCTACATCGACGCCATTCGCGACCAGCTCGCCCCCGGTCAGCAGGTGATCGCCTCGGGCATGCAGACCGAACTGGAGCGCGCCCAGCAGGCCCTGGAGCAGGCAGCGGCGGGCCGCCGGGTGGCCCTGGTCAGCAGCGGCGACATCGGCGTCTACGCCATGGCCGGGCCGGTCTTTGAGTTGCTCGCTGCCCGTGGCTGGAGCGGCGCGAGCCCGGCGGTAAGCGTGCTGCCCGGCATCAGCGCCGTGCAGGCCCTGGCAGCACGGCTTGGCGCGGCGATTAACCACGACTTCTGTGTGATCAGCCTGAGCGACCTGCTGACGCCCTGGGAGCTGATCGAACGGCGCCTGGCCGCTGCGGCAGCAGGCGATTTTGTGGTCGCGCTCTACAATCCGCGCTCGCGCGAGCGCCACTGGCAGCTTAGCGCCGCGCTCGCCATCCTGCGCGCCCACCGTCCGCCCACCACGCCGCTGGCCTTCGGGCGCAATGTCATGCGCCCGGATGAGCGCATCGTGCTCACCACGCTGGCCGAGGCCGACCCGGCCCAGGCCGATATGTTCACCGTGGTGCTGATCGGCAACAGCCGTAGCTACCTGCTCGGCGAGCGGCTGGTGACGCCGCGGGGCTATGTGGATGCGGCGAGGCGGGGAGACGGGGAGGCGGTGAGGCGACGATCGCAGATCGTCGCGTCCTCGCGTCCTCGCGTCCCCGCATCCTCGCGTCGTCGCGTCGTCGCGTCGTCGCGTCGTCGCGTCGTCGCGTCGTCGCCGCCTCGCATCATCGCATCACCGAGCCATCGGGTCATCGCCTCCTCGCGTCGTCGCGTCGTCGCGTCGTCGCCGCCTCGCATCATCGCATCACCGAGCCATCGGGTCATCGCGTCGTCGCGTCGTCGTGTCGTCGCGTCGTCGCCGCCTCGCATCATCGCCTCCTCGCCCCGCTGCCGTCAGGCCGAAGCACGCTTCGGCCCGACGGGACTGCGTCGTGCCCCCTGCCTCCTCGCGTCCTCGCGTCCTCGCGTCGTCGCGTCGTCGCGTCCTCGCGTCCCCGCGTCGTCGCGTCGTCGCGTCGTCGCGTCCCCGCGTCCCCGCGTCCTCGCGTCCTCGCCGCCTGCCGACTACCCCGTCGTACTGACCAGGCTCGACGGCGCGCTGGCCGTCGTGGTCGGTGGCGGGGCGGTGGGTGAGCGCAAAGTCCGGGGACTGCTGGCCGTCGGCGCCGAGGTGCGCCTGGTCAGCCCCGGGGCGACGCCCCAGTTGCGCACCTGGGCCAACGAGCAGCGTATCAGCTGGATGCAGCGCGACTACGCGACGGGCGACCTGGCCGGTGCCCAGCTGGTCTTCGCTGCCACCAACCAGCGCGCGGTGAACGCCCGGGTGGCCCGCGAGGCGGCGGAGCTAAGAATGCTCTGCAATGTCGCCGATGCGCCCGACGAGGGCAACTTCCACCTGCCGGCCCTGCACCGCGGGCCCGACGTAACGATCGCCGTGAGCAGCGGCGGCGCCGCGCCCGCGCGGGCGGCGGCGCTCCGCGATGCGATTGCGCGCTGGCTGCAGAGCGGCGCAACCGAGGAACAGCATGAGCGGTAAAGCCTACCTCGTCGGTGCCGGGCCCGGGCGCGCCGACCTGATCACCGTTCGCGGACTGACCCTGCTGCGGCAGGCCGATGTCGTGCTCTATGACTGGCTGGTCGCCCCACAGTTGCTAGCGCAGGCCGCGCCGGACGCCGAGCGGATCTTCGTCGGCAAGGCCCACGACCATCACACCCTGGAGCAGGACGCGATCACGGCGCTGCTCGTCGAGCGTGTGCGCGCCGGGTGCCAGGTGGTCCGGCTCAAAGGCGGCGACCCGGGCGTCTTCGGCCACGCCGGTGAAGAGGCGCTGGCCCTGGCGCGGGCCGGGCTGCCCTTCGAGATCGTGCCCGGCGTCTCCTCGGCCCTGGCCGCCCCGGCCTACGCCGGCATCCCGCTGACCTACCGCGGGCTCGCTACCGGTTTCGCCGTCGTCACCGGCCACGAGGCCGCCGGCCCGCACCAACCCACCGACTGGGCGGCCCTGGCGCGCATCCCGACCCTCGTGGTGCTCATGGGCCTCCACCGTGCCGATGCGGTCTGCGCGGCGCTGCTGGCCGCCGGGCGCGCGCCGG
>DAOUBZ010000033.1:0-5620 GCA_034432515.1 Chloroflexaceae bacterium
AGCGCTGCTGAAGTATCGGCTTTCCCCGAGCGAGGCGGAGCGGGTGCGCTTGAGCGAGGCGTTTGACACGCTGGTACGGCGCGAGACGGGCAAGGTCCCATTATCGCCTTCCCTCGCAGAGGTTGGCCCGGTTGACCGAATTGTAGCATGCGCCTGTAACCGATTATCCGGTTGCTGCTGCGTGGCGCGCAGGGTTCTGCACCCCTGACCTCCCTTGCTCAACCGCAACTCTCTGGTCACGCCTGACTGGTATGATGCACCGGGCAGCATCTGGTGTGGTTCTACCTGGCTCGAAGACATGTCACGTATGGCACTGAGCAGGCAGACCGCATCAGAAAGGCCCCGGGGCCGCCGCGCCTGACCGGTCCGGGGCCGCACAGCCGAGCCAGGCATACTATCGCTGATAAGGATATGCAACAGGTTCCGTTAACCATCGAACAGCAAAACGCGCTCAAGGGCATCGCCTGGGTGACGGCGGCGGTATCTGGGGCCGTCAGCATTGGTCTGGGCACGATCCTGGCGTGTATCGCCATTGCCGGCGGAACGTTGCTGGTCGTCAGGATCTTTGTCATCATATGCCTGCTCATTATGCTGCCGTCGCTCGGGCTCATCGCATGGCGCGTCTACACCGTCGCGCTGGACGTGCGCAAGGGTATGGCCTGTGTCCACGAGGCGCACCTGAGCCGCAAGTTCACGTCGCGACGTAGCACCCACCAGTATTACGCGGTATTTGACACGCCCGGCACGCTCCTGTTGGCCCACGACGTGTGGGAACCCCTTGAGCCCGGACGGCGGTACCTGGTTACCTATTCTCCGCGTTCCCGGATCGGCTGGCTGGTGGAACCCCACCCTGGCGATACGGCCTTGGCTTGAGGTGGCGCGGGAGGGTGCGGGCCCGCGTAGCAGCACGTCGTCTGGCGGAACTCCAGCGAGCGTATGACAAACGACGGCGGCGTGAAGCGGTAGCGAGCATGCTACCCACGGTGCCCGGTTGTTCTCGCGCAGGCGCCGCTGCCGGTCGTATCATATAAGTGCGCAGAAAACATGCGTCGTTTTGGCCTGTCGTTCGCTGTCGATTCGACTTCAAGGAGGAAGGCGATGACAAGCACACTGTCCGATCGCGGCGAGCCGGCCACGCTCACCGTTCCCTCCGTTCCGGCCGTTTCGCCCGATGAGCTTACCCCTGAAGCGCGTGCGGCCCTTGATGCCGCACTCAGCGAGTTGCACGCCTACGCGGAGCGCTGGGTGCGGCTCGATGATGCGAAGCGCGGTGCCCTGCTCGAGGATGTCGTCGCCGGGCTGCTGCGCATTGGGCCGCGCATCGTAGAAGCGTCGCTGGCGGCCAAGGGACTGCCGGCCGGGGGCCATGCCGAGGGCGAGGAGTGGCTCGGCGTTGCGACGAATATCCGCTACGCGCGGCTGCTTCGCCGCTCGCTGGCCGAGATCGAGCGCTATGGCCACCCCCATCTCCCGCACCCGCCGCGCCTTGGCCCTGGCGACCAGACGATAGTTCGCGTCTACCCTGATGACATCTATGAGGAGTTGACCCAGCCCGGCATGCACGCCGAGGTCTGGATGCGACCGGGCGTCTCGCTGGAGGAGACGATCGCGACCCAGGCCTGGGCCTACCGCACGCCGCAAGCTGGTCAGGTGGTGGCCGTGCTGGGGGGTGGGAACGCTGCGTTGGTCATCCCTACGGATATTCTCTACCAACTCTTCGTCGAAGGCCGTGTGGTGGCCTTCAAGTTCAGCCCGATCAACAGCTACCTTGAGCCGCTCTTCGCCGAGGCCTTCGCGTCGCTGATCGCCGAGGGCTGCCTGCGCCTGATCACCGGTGGCGCCACGGTCGGCTTCTACCTGGCCCACCACCCCATGGTCGATTGCGTCCATCTGACTGGCTCGCGCGCGACCTATGAGCAGCTCATGGCTGGCCCGCCGCCCATGGCCCGGCCATTCACCGCCGAGCTGGGCAACGTCACACCGGCGATCATCGTCCCGGGTCCGTGGAAGCCAGCTGAACTGGAAATGCAGGCCCGCGCCCTGGCCACCTGGGCGGTCGCCAACGGCGGTTTCCTCTGCAATGCCCCGCAGATGATCATCCAGCACCGGCAGTGGGCGCTGCGTCACGAGTTCCTGGGCCGCTTCGAGCAGATCCTCGCCGCCACACCCACCCGCTGCGCCTACTACCCCGGCGTCCAGGAAACCTACGCGGCGCTGCTGGCACAGCATCGCGATGTGCGGCGCCTCGGCAATCCCGGTCCCGACGACCTGCCCTGGACCCTGGTGCCCGACCTGGACCCCGAGGCCTACGACGAGCCGCTCTTCACCCACGAGCAGTTCGGCCCCTTCCTCGGCGAGACAGCGCTTGACGCGCCCGATGTGGCCAGCTTCATCGACCGGGCCGTGGTCTTCGCCAACGAGCGACTGTGGGGCCGGCTCGCCGCCACTATCGTGGTGCATCCGGAGACGCTGCGCGATCCGCGGGTGCGCGCCGCCTACGAGCGGGCCTTGTTCGACCTGCGCTATGGCACGATTACGGTGAACACTCACCCCGGGTATAGCTACTACGCCGGCATGACCAGCTGGGGCGCCTTCCCCAGCGCGCTGGCCCACGACCGTGGCACGGGCGAGGGCACGGTCTGCAACGCGGCGATGCTGCGCTCGCCCGAGAAGTCGGTGCTCACCGCCCGCTTCCATCCGCTAGGCGCTCCGCTGATGCTCGGCTCGCATGCCATGCCGCTGGTTGCGCAGCGCCTGGCTGAGGCCCAGGCCCACCCCTCGCCCCTGACTGCGGCCCGGCTTACCCTGGCGGTCCTCGGTGGGGGAGCGTAGGACAAGAGGGTGCTATGACCTACTGCAGTCCGTCTGTACCTGCATCACCCTTCGAGCGCTTCCTCGAGCGGTGGTGGTTTGAGCCGGTCACCATCTGGGCTGAGACCTTTCGCAGTTTCATCAACCCGCAAGTCATCATCAACAACGCGGAGGATCTTGAGGTTGAATGCGAGATCCTCAAACAGGTCGGCAGCTACGGCAAGCAACTCAGTCTGCAAGCAAAGGTGATCGACCTGTTGCTGGCGCACGTTCGCGATGAATTGACCGATGAAGCAAAGGTCATCCTTGAGCAGTACCGGGCACTGCAAGCTCAGATCAACACCGTCTTGCAGGAACACCGTGGTCCCAGACCCAGCGATATCTCGATCGGCTACCTGCAGCGGCTTGATGCATCCCTACATAGCCTGCGCGATCAGCGGCCCGAAGAATACCAGCGAGCGATGGCCCTGCTCGCCGCCATTGTCGCGCAGAACGGCGCAGGGAACCTGCAGCCGGCAGCGAGCGAACCATCGCGCTGACGGGGGATGGCAGGGCTGATGCCACGATACTGCTGGCAAACCTGGGTATGCGGGCCGAAGGCCCGCATGCGGGCCGGACGGATGCAACGTCGGAACGCGAACGCATCCTGAGCCTTTGGCTGGGCTCAGGCCAGGGGCTCACGACGAAGCCTGCCGCCCTCGTCCCGGCTCGGGCCGGGGCTCGACAGGCTTGCGATCCGCCGGGACGAAGGCGCAGGGTGCGAAAACCAGGACGTTGCATCCGCCCTGCGGGGGATGGTCCCTTTCTCAGGTGTAGGGTTTTCCGGCACATCCTCGCGTCGCATTCGCCATCTGGGGCATTGGGACGCCCGACTCCTCCCTCCAGTTCCGCTGGAGAGGGGGGTATGTTGTCGGTGTTGCGATTCGCCAGCGGAGCTGGCGCATCGCAACGCCGACAACATACCCCCCTCTCCCAGGCCGGGAGAGAGGGGCAGGGGGGTGAGGGCAAGCAGCGCATCAGGACGCCATCCGCCAAAAAACCTACCCCTGAGAGCCCTGCCCCCCTGGTCTCAGCGGCAGGGCCGCGGTTCGACCAGTTCGAGCGGGCGATCGAGGCTGGCCCGCTGCACCCCGGTCAGGCTCAAAGCCGAGACCACCTGCTGGGCCGAGCCCTCGGCCACCACGGTATGGCTCATCTCGCCGCCGTGCACGGTGGTCAGCAGCCGCTCGAGCTCGTGGATGGTCCGGCTGATCTCGTGCAGCGTGCGCCGTTTCTGCTGTTCGATCAGCGCGCGCCGGTAGGCTTCCCGTGAGTGGAACTGCGTCGGGTCGAGCTCACGCTTCAGGTCGGCCTCCAGCGGTTGCTCCGCGTCCGGCTGCAGGGTCATCACCACCCGCAGCATATCCTCGGGCCGCGCACGCACCAGCGCGTCGCGGAGCAGCGGATCGATCTTCTGCTGTTGGACTCGCGATAGATTCATAGTGCTGCCGTCACTTGCACAAGGCCGGCGCCCTGGCGCGTGGCCACCTGCTGCAGATCGTGGCACGTTGCAGCGATCGTGTCAAGCAGGTCGGGCACACGGATCGTCGGGTGGCGCTCCAGGATCAGCGCGGCAACGCCAGAGACGATCCCCGTAGCCATCGAGGTCCCATCCCAGGCGGCGTAGCCGCCGCCCATCACACACGAGTAGACCGCCGCGCCCGGCGCGACAACGTCGGGCACCGTGTACTGGTGATTGTTGACCACCAGCGTGCCACCGCTACTGAAGCTGGCTACCCGCCCCTGCTCCGTCGTCGCACCCACCGAGAGCACCTCCACATAGTTGCCGGGGCTGCGAGTCTGATTGGCGCCCTCATTGCCGGTAGCACACACCACCAGCACGCCGACGTTCATCAGGGTTGCGATCGCGTCGTGCAGATCATCGACGTAGCCGTGGATCCCGGCGGAAACATTGATGATCTGGATCGCCGGCTGCCGGGCTGCCCACTCGAGGGCCAGCGCGAAGTTCGCCACCGTGCCCCGGCCTTGCGGCAGCATCAAGCCATTCCAGATGCGCGCCTCCGGGGCCACCCCGACCGTGTTCCCACAGATGAAGCCCGTCACGTGGGTGCCGTGCCCGCTGCTATCGTAGCCCTGGATGGGATACTCACGCAGCGTGGCCGGATCGAAGGCCCATGCCTGCTCCACCTTGCCCTGCAACTCCGGGTGGGTCGCGTCGATCCCGGTATCCAGCACCAGTACCCGCACGTCGCGGCCAGTGCCGGCAAAGCCCTGCTGGCGCGCTGCGTCAAGCCCGATTGCGCGCAGGTGCCAGAGATCGCCCTCACCCACACTGCTCTTGCTGGCCGTCGCCGGTCGCGGCTGGATCACCCCGATCGGCTGATCGGCAAGCACCAGGGCACCGGGCACCTCCTGGCGGAGTCGCTCCGCCCCCTCCGGGGCCATCTCGACGATCAGGCTCCCGGTCACCGCGCCGTGAAACAGCACCTCGGCCGGCTCTTCCCTGATCCAGCCGAGGATCTCCTTGTGGGTCGGGTCCTGGCTCTGGAGCGCCTGAACCTCTTCGATCTGCGCTTCCCGCTCCGGGTAGGTGAAGCCTTTGCCGATCAGGGTCGCGGCACGTACGGCCAGTGAGTCGCGTGGTCGAATGAGGTACACTGCCATCAAGGTGCTCTGCGCGGAATCACCACCATTTGCCAGGGCCGTTGCGCCCACTCTCCATTGTACGCGCTCCCCCACCCCGGCGCAAGCACGGCCCCACCCGCGGCGCCGCCCCACACGCCCCGTGGCGCCCCGCGCCCCCGTCGCC
>DAOUBZ010000034.1:0-14797 GCA_034432515.1 Chloroflexaceae bacterium
GCGCGGGTGCGGGGGTCGGCGCGGCCGGAGCCTCGGTGGGCGGAGCCGGCGGCGTGGTGGGCGTTGCGGCGGTGCCGCCGCCGCAGGCCGCGATCAGGGCCGTGAACAGCGCCACGATGGCGACCAGTGAGAGTTTGCGCAGCATAGCGTAACATTACCTCCATTGCTAATCAGGCAGACAGTGCCCTGTGCTCCAGGCGCGCTCAGCGCGGTAGGAAGCGCATCACCCCCTTTCCATGGGTAAGCCCTGGTTCGCATCCGGGCGTTTCATCCTGACAGGTACTCGACGGTTCCTCATCGGGTGGAGCTGTGACGGTGCGCTACCTCCCAGCTCCACACCTCCACACCGCTACTCCGGCGGCCCCGTGGTGGCCCGTGGGATGAGCTCGACCGGCAGGTACTCGGGGCGTTGCGGGGGTTGCCCCCCGGCAAGCAACTCGAGCATCAACTCCACGCCGCGGGTCCCGCTCTCGAAGAGCGGCTGGCGCACGGTGGTGAGCCCGAGGTACTCGGCGACATCAATATCGTCGAAGCCAATCACCGAGAGGGCCGCCGGAACGGGCAGCCCCAGGTCGCGGGCGGCCTCGAGCACACCCATGGCCTGGGTGTCACTGGCGGCGAAGATCGCGGTGGGCGGCTCCGGCAGTTGCAGCACGTCGCGGGCCAGCACTCGCGCTTCATAGCGCCCATGCAAGCCGTGGCGATGGTAGGCGTCAGAGAAGGGAAGGCCGGCGGCGGCGAGGGCGCGCTGGTAGCCCACGAAGCGATGGCGGCTACTGACAAAATTGAAGCTCAGCGGGTCGTCCAGTGGGTCGCCGATAAAGCCGATGCGGCGATGGCCCAGTGTGATCAGGTGGTGGGTGGCCAGTTCGCCGCCGGCCACATCGTCGATCAGCACACTGGGCAGGCCCTCGGCGGCGGCATCGATCAGCACCACCGGCACCGGAGCGGCGTGGAGCGCGGCCAGTTCGTCGGGGCGGGGCGCCAGCGAGATGATGAGCACACCATCGGCGCGGTCAGCCCGCGGCACCTCACGCAGGCAGGCGGCGCGGCGCTCAACCGTCTCGACATTAAAGACGACGAGATCGTAGTTGCTGGCCGCGAGGCCGACCTCGATCCCGCGCAGGCGCTCGACGACCGAGGGCCGGGTGAGGAAGGGCACAATCGTAGCAATGGTGAGTGTTTTGCCGAGGGCGAAGCTGCGCGCGATCTGGCTCGGGGTGTAGTTGAGCTCGGCGATCACATCGAGCACGCGCCGGCGAGTGGCCGGGCTCACCAGCGGGCTGTTATTCAGCACGCGCGAGACCGTGCCGAGGCCTACGCCGGCGGCGCGCGCGACATCGCGGATCGTTGCCCCCATGGCAGCTCATCTGCTCCGTGTCAACATCGACGTGTACCGGTGCGGTTGGAACTGGTTCCATTCTAACAGATAACGCCACCCTGTCAAGGGTGGAGCCGGCGCGAGCAGGGCGGATGCAAGGTCCCTGGGTCAAGCCTCATACCCCTGTTTCGTGGGTGGGTTTGGCGGCGCCGCCGCCAAACCCACTCACGAAACAACCCTCGGGGCGCCGTAGCCGCCCCATATCCCCCTGCAGGAGGTGGACGTCGCTCACACCCTGCCGGCGCGGGGGGCGCCTCAGGTCCAGCGGGTGAGGATGACCGCGCGCCGGAACAGGCGGGCGGTGCGCCAGATGCTGAGGGTGGGGAGGGCGGCGGCTCCGTCTCTCGTCGCAGTGGGCCGTGGCTCTGTTACGGAAGTAGGCCTTCGTGCCTGTATAATGGGGGTGTCTCAAGCTCAGCATAACCCGGGAGGACCCATGACCAGCAGCGACCTGGCGAGCCTGGTGCGGAACATTCCCGACTTCCCCCAGCCCGGCATCCAGTTCAAGGACATCACGACGCTGATCGCCAACGGCCCCGCCTTCAACCAGGTGATCGACACCATGGCCAGGCGCTACCGCAACGCGGGCATCGACGTGGTCGCGGGTGTGGAGTCGCGCGGCTTCATCTTCAGCGCGCCGATCGCCCTGCAACTGGGTGTGGGCCTGGTGCCGGTGCGCAAGCCGGGCAAGTTGCCCGCCGATACCTACCAGATCGAGTATGAGCTCGAGTATGGCTCCAACAAGCTGGAGATCCACCGCGATGCTCTGGCGCCGGGCGCCCGGGTGCTGGTGGTCGACGATCTGCTCGCAACCGGCGGCACGATTCTGGCGGCCAGCCAGTTGATCGAGCGCGCCGGGGGCAGTGTGGCCGAACTGGCCTTTGTGATCGAACTGACCTTCCTCGGCGGACGCGAGAAGCTCGCGGGCTACCCGGTCTTCTCGGTCATCCAGTACTGATGGTGGTCGCCTCGCCCGACGGCCCGGCGGGCGCGCCGGGGTGCGAACGTCGTTGCGGACGCCCGGGGGGCATAACGGTTGCCGGCAGGCTCGTGTGAAGCATTGCGTCGCGCGCTGCGCACCTTCGTTGACCACACCTTGACATTTATGCTATACTATGCGCAGATTTTGAACGCAAACGTGAATATCCTCTCCAGGATGCGCCGGCGAATCAGCCTGGCAGGTCGGCCGTCACTCCCCGCACCGTGTTCTTGTAGTTCAGCCTCCGTCGGACTGACGTTGCAGCCAGATACGTCGTGCGCGTGAAGTCCGGCCACGGCGCTTCCCTGGTAACCTCTTCCACACCGTACCACGGGGCAACTGCCCCTTGAGCATTGTTTTTCGATGCACGCTCGTATGCCGCGTAGCTCCGCCCGAGGCAGCCGAACGCCCCGCTGCGCCTCGTTCGGCATCTAAGCGACCGCGCTCCCACCACCCAGCCGCTTGTCACCGACCCTAAGGAGAGTACCGTGGTGAACGTCGCCGAATTAGAGTCGAAGACTCTCAGCGACCTGCGCGAGATGGCGCGCAAACTCGATATTTCTGGCTACAGTGGGCTCAAGAAACAGGATCTGATCTTCAGACTGCTGCAGGTCCAGTCTGAAGAGCAGGGCAATACCTTCAGCGACGGCATCCTCGATATTGTTTCCGATGGGTTTGGCTTCCTCCGTGGCGAGCGTATGCTGCCCGGCCCCGACGATGTCTATGTCTCGCAGTCGCAGATCCGCCGTTTCGGTCTGCGTACCGGGGACCGGATCTGGGGCCAGATCCGCCCGCCGAAGGAGAGTGAGCGCTTCTTCTCGCTGCTGCGCGTCGAACTGATCAATGGGGTTGACCCCGAGACGGCGCGTAAGCGCCCCTCGTTCGATCAGTTGACACCGATCTTTCCGAATGAGCAGATTAAGCTGGAGACGGAGCCGAACCTGCTCCATACCCGCCTGGTCGACCTGATCGCTCCGATCGGGCGCGGGCAGCGCGGGCTGATCGTGTCGCCGCCCAAGGCCGGTAAGACGATGCTGCTCAAGGCGATCGCGAATGGTATCTCGACCAATCATCCCGAGTGTCAGTTGATGGTGCTGCTGATCGGTGAGCGACCCGAAGAGGTCACCGATATGCGTCGCTCGGTGAAGGGTGATGTGATCGCCTCGACCTTCGACGAGCCGGTCGAGGACCACACCAAGGTCTCCGAGATGACGCTGGAGCGGGCCAAGCGTCTGGTGGAGGGCGGCCAGGATGTGGTCATCCTGATGGACTCGATCACGCGCCTGGCCCGGGCCTACAACCTCGATATGCCGCCCAGCGGGCGCACACTCTCCGGTGGTATCGACCCGGTCGCGCTCTATCCGCCCAAACGCTTCTTCGGGGCCGCGCGCAACATCGAGGGCGGTGGCTCGCTCACGATCATTGCGACCTGCCTGGTCGATACCGGCTCGCGCATGGATGACGTGATCTACGAGGAGTTCAAGGGTACCGGCAACATGGAGTTGCACCTCGACCGCAAGCTGGCCGAGAAGCGCATCTTCCCCGCGGTCGATATCCAGCGTTCCAGCACGCGCCGCGAAGAATTGCTGCTCTCCCCCGAGGCCCTGCGTCAGGTCTGGACGTTGCGGCGGATGGTGAGTATGCTCGGCGATAACGAGGGCACCGAGCTGATGCTCACCCGCATGGCCAAGACCAAGACCAACGCCGAGTTCCTGGCGACGCTGAGTAAGGGGAGCTAGCGGATGCGATGACGCGATGACGCGAGGATGCGATGACGCGAGGATGGTCCTCTCGTCACCCTGTCACCGCTTCGTCGCCTCTTGTCGGATATGAATTGAAAAATGGGCTCGGGGAGTGTGCTCCCCGAGCCCATGGCGTTCGTTTGCCCCACAACCCGGTCACACGAGGTTGATCAGCTCGTTGGCGGTGCGGCGCATATCGAGGAAGACGAGGCCGAGCTTGGCCCGACTCTGGGCGAGCGCGGTCAGCACTGCTTCCTCGCCGATCGCCATGAGGATGACGTAGCCGTCCTCGCCACGGACGAAGACCTGGTCGAGCTGGCCACGGCGCAACTCATTGGCGATGCGCTCGCCAAGCGAGAGCATCGCGGCGCTCATGGCGGAGACCCGGTCTTCCTCCACGTCAGCGGGCAGCGCCGAAGCCATGATGAGGCCATCAACACTCACAACGGCTGAAGCCTCGATGTCTGGCGTATTCATGGACAGGGCTTTCAGATGCCGCACCATCTCTTCGGTTCTGCTTGCCATGCGTATCCTCCTTGGGCCGTCAGCCTGTTGTGGGGCAGAGGCAAGAGCGCGCCGGGCATTACCAGCGAGGGGCAGGACTGCAACGCGACGGCCTTCCGCGCCTATTTTACTACATCTCTGTACCAGCGGCAACTAGTTTACTTCGTGCTGATGAGCTATAGCCCTGCCAGTTCAGCCGGAAGTGTAATGATTAGTCGCCGCTGTCAGTATAGCATCACGCTGTTACCGGCAGTACGATCCTCCCGGGGCACGGTGCAGATGGTGCCACCTACTCGAGCCGGGCGCGGAGGATCGCGTCGGCGGTCTCCACGGCCTGGGCCGGGGTCGCCAGGCGGCGCAGGGCGCTGCTGTGCATATCGCTGAGCACCGGCCAGACGATCTCGCTGGTTGCGCGGGAGTTGGGCATCGGCAGCCCGGCCTGGGCCTGGGCGCGGAACACCTCGGCGGCCGCGCGCAACTCGGCGCTGACCGCAGGGTCGTCGGCGGCCAGGTCGAGGCTGAGCAGCACCGGCTGGCGCCCGGCGCGCAGAAACTCCCGCTGGACGGGCTCGCTCAGCAGGTGGCGGGCGAAGGCGCTTGCCGCGGCCCGCTCGGGGCCATCGCCGAGGCGGGCATTCAGCACCAGCGTATCACTCTGGACATAAGGTTGGGGCGCGCGGTTGGGGCTGGCGAGCCGCGGCAGTGGCGCAACGCCCAGGTTGCCGGGCCAGAGCGCGCCATAGCTGCGCAGCGCGTGGGCCCAGTCGATGGTCATCAGCGTCTGCTGGGTTCTCAGCGCATTATCGACCATAACGCCGTCCATGCTCGCCAGCAGGCCCGGGTCTTCGCGCAGGGCCAGCAGCCAGTTCAGCCAGGCCTCGGCACCAGCCCGGCCATCGAGCCCAAGCACGACCGCGCCCGTCTCATCGAAGACCCGCCCACCAAAGGCGTAGAGGTAGCCGATCGTGCGGTCGAGGCTCAGGTTGTAGGCCAGGCCCCAGACCGGCGGCGCGCTGCGGGTATCGGTGAGCCCGCGGGCGACACGCAGCAGGGCTTCGCTGTCAGCGGGGGGCGCCGCCGAAAAGTTGGCCCGGTTGTAGTAGAGGGCCAGCGTGTCGAAGGTCAGCGGCAGCCCGTAGAGGGCCGCCCCATCGCGACCGCGCACCTGGGCCGCACCGACCGCCGTCGGTAGCAGGCGGTCGACCTCGCTGGCCGCGATCAGGCCGTCGATCGGCAGCAGCGCGCCCTCCTCGGCCAGGCCGCCGAGGGTGTGGCTAGGCACGATCGCCATATGGGGGCCGCCGCCCTCGGCTACCGCGCTTGCCAGATCGTCGCGCAGGCTGGCTATCTGGCGCGATTGGAGCACGACCTGAATGCCCGGGTTGGTGCGGTTGAAGCGTTCGACCGCAACCGCCAGCGCGCGATCCTCGGGGCGCGGCCAGGCGTGCCACAGCACCAGGATCGTGCGTGAGCCAGCGGGGGCCGGGGGCGGGGTTGGCGCAGGACTGGTGCTTTGCGCGCTACAGGCCACCAGGGTGAGAAGCGCCAGGCCCAGGACCAGAATCCGTTGCACCTGCTGAGCTACGGTCACGGGGCGCTCCTTCCTGCGGGACCGCCGGGATTATAGCACGGTGCGGTAAGCCGCGGCAAGGCAGCAGCAACGTCGCTCAGGGCTTGAGCACCGCCTCTGGGGCAAGCCCCGGTTGATTCGGTGACACCACCGCACAAACCCCTCACAGGCGACGCAGCCGCCCCACACCCCGCTGCCGAAGGCGGATGGCGCGTAAGCTCTACAATGTCGCCTGGTGCGACGCTGCGCAGCAGGAAGCTACCCGCGGCGCCTGATCCAGCGCCACATGGCGCGAATGCGCCCATCGATGCTGAGTAGCAGGAGCCCCACGGCGAGCAGCGGCAGGGCGGGCCAGAGGGCAGTAAGGGCGATGCCGTGGCGAAAGCCTGGCAGGTTCGCGACCAGCCAGATGCAGAGCGAGCCGGCGTAGCCGGCCCACCCGGCACGGACACCGACCAGCAGCCCGAGGGTCAGCAGGGCCAGGGGCCACCCGGCGGGGTGCTCGGGGATGGTGCCGCCAAGCAGGGGTAGGGCCAGCAGCAAGACGCCGCCCGCGACCAGCAGGATGGCGATCCGCCGCCGCCAGCCGGTGGGCTGCTCGAAGCTGTTCGTGCCGGCCTGAACCCGCTGAGGCGGCGGGGCGACCAGGGCGTCCAGGTCGGCGGGGAAGGGGAACTCGTCCGCTGCGCGCTGGGTGGCCAGGCATAACCCGGCGCCGGCTGCTTCGACCAGCGCGCCCAGCGCCGGTGTCGCTGCCAGTTCCGCCGGCAGGGCCTCCAGGTCGGACGGGGCCGGCGGCAGGGTTGTGCCAAGCCCGGGCGGCACGGGGACGCGCGCGGTAGTCAGGGCGACGCATAGGAGCGCGAAGACCCGTCGGCCCCGCCGTTCGTCGACCAGCATTGCATCGCGCAGCGGCATCATGCCGAGGGCCCGCTGGCCCCAGGCGCGCAGATGCGCCTCCAGTTCCTGGGGCTGCTGGGCGCTCAGCCGCGCCCCAAAGCGCCCTGCCCGCAACTCCTGCAGGAGTTGCTGCGCCGTCCAGTCGCGCACGATCGCGTAGGCAGCCTCCCGATCGTAGGCAACGATGCTGGTTGCGGGCGCCGGCGGTCGATCGGGGGCCGTGCCGGCCCCGTACGCCTCCTGGGCAATCGCTGGCTCATCACCCATAACACATGACTCGTTGGCGTTACGCTGTGGCCGCCCGCCAGGCAGCCAGCAATGCGGGCAGGTCGGCGTAGATCGCCGTGGGCCGCGTCGGGCCGGCCTCGGCCTCGGCGCGCGTGCTGACCCCGGTGAGCACCAGGACGCTAGGCATGCCCGCTGCCGTGGCGCCGGCAATGTCGGTATCGAGGCGATCGCCGATGACCAGCACCGCGGCGGGTGGCACGGCGAGCAACTCGGCGGCGACCTGGAACATGGTCGGCGCCGGCTTGCCGATCACCAGCGGCTGGCTGTCGGTGGCGGCCACCAGGGCGGCCATGATTGCCCCGGCGCCGGGGATCAGCCCCTCCTCGGCAGGAAAGGTCCGGTCGGGGTTGGTTGCGACGTAGCGGGCGCCGGCGCGGATGAGCAGGGTGGCCGTGCGCAGCGTCGTGTAGGTCAGGGCGAAGTCGGCGCCCTGGACGACCAGTTCGGGCGCGGTGTCATCTTCGACGAAGTAGCCATCGTGTAGCAGGGCTTCGCGCAGGCCGGCCATGCCGACGATGTAGACGCGTGTGCCGCGCGGGTAGGTGGCGCGCAGGGCGCGGCTCGTTGCGATGGCGGAGGTGAGCACCCGCTCCGCGGGCATACTGATGCCCATTGCCGCCAGCTTGGCCTCATACTGGGCCGGGGTCAGCGAAGCATTGTTGGTGATGCAGGCGTAGCCGATGCCGCGCTCGGCGAGGAAGGCGAGCAACTCCGGTACGCCGGCGAGCATCTGCTTGCCCCGGTAGAGCACGCCATCCATATCGAAGAGCACGGCTTGAATGGTCGGAAAGCTGATCATCGTCCATCACAACGGCCGGGCTCACATCCGCTCTGGCGCGGCAATGCCGAGCAAGCCGAGGCCATTCTTGAGCGCCCGGGCGGTGGCCGCCACCAGGGCCAGCCGGGCGGCGCGCAGGGCGGGCGGGTTGGCCTTGAGTACAGGGCACTGCTCGAAGAACACGCCGAACTCACGAGCGGTGGTGTAGCACCACTCGGCGATCACGAAGGGAGCGTAGCGGTCACCCGCCTCGCGCACCGCCTCCGGCAGACGGGCGAGATGCTTGAGCAGCCGCGTTTCCGAGGGGTGCGTGAGCAGCGGCATGCTGGCGGCCTCCGGCCCGACGCCGCCGTCCTCGGCGGCGCGCCGCAGGATGGAGCAGCAGCGGGCGTGGGAGTACTGCAGATAGGTGGCGCTGTTGCCCTCGGTCGCCAGCATGCGCTCCCAGTCCAGGCTGATGTTGCGCCGCGGGTCCTGGTACAGGTCGTTGTAGATCACCGCGCCCACACCCACCGCCTCGGCCACCGCCGCCTTCTCGGCCTCGGCCAGCTCCGGGTTCTTCTGCTCGACCACGGCGCGGGCGCGCGCCACCGCCTCGTCGAGCAGGCTCTCCAGGTAGACCATGTTGCCCTTGCGGGTGGAGAGCGGCTGGCCGTCGGGGGTGGTGACGATGCCGAAAGGGATGTGTACCAGTTCGACGTCGTGGGCGTAGCCCATGGCGCGAACGATGGCGAAGAGCTGGCGGAAGTGCAACTCCTGGCGCCCGTCTACCACGTAGATGATCTTCGCCGGGTCGAACTCACGCAGCCGGAACTTGACCGTCGCGATGTCGCGGGTCATATAAACGGTGCCGCCATCGTTGCGCTGAATGATGAAGCGGGGCAGCTTGTCGAGCTCGGCGACCACCGAACCGTCCACGTCGCGATACGCCGCTTCGGAGTGGAGGGCTTCGGCGATCACCTCAGGCAGCATGGCCTCGTAGAAGCTCTCGCCATAGGCGTGGTCAAAGACGATCCCCAGCCGGTCGTAGTTGCGCTGCGCCGCCGCCAGCGTCAGGTCAACGCACCACTGCCAGATCGCGCGGGCCTGGGGGTCGCCCTGCTCGAGGGCCAGCGACCAGCGGCGGGCCTCGGCCTCCAGGTCAGGGGCGAACACGGGCAGCGGCTGGCCGGTGACGATGGCCCGTTCTTTCTGGTCGGTCTGGGCCTTCAACTCCTGGTTGTAGCGGGCATAGAGCTGCTCGAGCTGCTCCATCGCCGCCTCGCCCGCGGCGGCGGGCCGGCCATAGCGCTGGATGGCGGCGATCACGGTACCGAACTGGGTACCCCAGTCTCCCAGGTGGTTGTCACCGATCACCTGGTAGCCGAGCGCGCGGAAGATGTTCACCAGGGTCTGGCCGATGATCGTTGAGCGGATGTGGCCGACGTGCATGCGCCGGGCGATATTGGGCGCCGAGTAATCGACGACCACGCGGCGGCCCTGGCCGTCGACGTGGTAGCCATAGGCCTCGCCGCGGGCCTGGATCTCGCCCACCACGGCGCTGGCCAGCCGCTGCGGGTGCATGCTGAAGTTCAGGAAGGGGCCGCTGGCCTCCACCGCGCCGATCAGCGTGGTCTCGCCAGGCAGGATGGCGGCGGCCAGGTCGGCGGCCAGCTGGGGAGGCGGCAGGCCAAGGGCCTTCGCGGCGCGAAAGGCGGGAAAGGCCAGGTCAGCCGGGATATTGGGTTTCGGTGTGGTCAGTTCGATCAGCTCAGCGGGCACACGGCCAGTCGCGGCGATCGCCTGCCGCACCTCGTGGGTAAAACGGGTGAGGGCGTAGTCCATGGTGCTCTCCAGAGGCCGCGCGCCGGCGCGGCAGCTGCCGTCGGGCGCAGTATACGGCCCCTCTGGCCCGCGCGCAAATTGCGGATCTCGCTGTAAGCGCCCCTTAATGTTTGGCGATTGTATGTGCCCCCGGGCGCGTGCTACCATGGCAGGGTGGGGGCCGCGAGGCCCCTTCGTTGACGTTGTACCCCACGACCGCTATGCGCTTCCGCACCAGCATCCAACAGAAGATCCTGCTCCTGCTGCTCGGGCTTGCCCTGCCGCCGCTGCTGCTCGTCGGCTGGCTGGGCCTCACCGGGCTCGCCGCCGCCCGCCATACCGCCGTGCGCGAGGGCACCAGCGCGCTGCAGCAGAGCGCCGAGCAGGCCTTGCTCCAGCGCGCTCAGGATAAGGCCCGGCTCTACGACCTGGCGCTGGCCAGCATCCAGCAGCAGGTCCGCAGCGTAGGCGCGTACGCCACCGTTCGCTACCGCAGCGGCGCCAATCCGCCCACTGCCGACCGGGTCTGGGTACCACCGGCGCCCAACCCCGAGCGGCTCGCCGCCCATGCCGCGGGGGTGGCGTTCGTCCAGCAGTTGATCCCGGTGCTCCGCGCGACCGTTGCCGCCAACCCGCTGGTCAATATCGGCTACATCGCGCTGGCCGAGGGAGGCGTGATTGCCTTCGACGACGATGCCGTGATCGACGCGCTGCTTGCCATTCAGCCTTTCGACCCGCGAACCCGGCCCTGGTACCGCGCGGCAGAGGCGGCGGGACGCCCGGTGTGGACCGATACCTACGTCGATGCTAATACCGGGCTGCTCGCCACCACCGCCGCTGCCCCGATCTATGACGATCAGGGCCGGCTGATCGGCGTGGTCGCCTTCGATCTGCTGCTGAAGACGATCCAGGAGGACCTGCTCGCGCTCGATCTCGGCCCCGGCGGCTATGCCTTCCTGGTCAATGAGCGGGGCGACGTGATCGTGCATCCGGCTATGGAGGCGCGCAACGCTCGCTGGGACCAGCCATTTCGCGCCGAGAATCTGCTTGCGGCGCCAAGCCCGCAGCTGCGGGCCGTGGTGGCCGCGATGACCAGCCGCCAGGCTGGTCTGGCGCGCATCGAAGACAACGGTGCGCCGGTCTACCTCGCCTACGCCCCGATCAGCACGCCCGGCTGGAGCGTGGCGCTGGTCGTCCCCGCTGCCGACATTGTGCAGCCCGCCATCGTTACTGGCCAGCGGATCGGCGAGAGCCAGGAGCAGCTCCAGCGCCAGCTGATCATCCTGCTCAGCGTGATGGTGGCGACGATCAGCGTGCTCGGCTTTCTGTTGGCCCACTCCTTCTCGCGACGCATCCGTGGCGTGCAGGCCGGGGTGCAGGCGCTGACCGGCGGCCAGCTGGGGCAGCGCCTGCCCGCCGCGGGCAGCGACGAGATCGGCCGGCTGGTTGATGCCTTCAACGTCATGAGCGACGCGCTGCGCGAAAAGGTGCTCGAACTCGAACAGCACGCCGAGCAACTCGCTACGCTCAATGCCGTGTCCAACGACTTGAAGGGCATGCTGAACCTCCCGCAGTTGTTGCGGGCCATCCCCGAGCTGGTCGTCACGCGCTTCGGCTTTGACCAGGCCGTGCTCTACCTGGTGGAGGGGCGCAGGCTGCGCGCGGTTGCGGCCGCGGGCGGGCCTGGCGACGAGGCGCAGGCCGCCCGTCTGCTGGCGCTGGCCAACCGCCACCCGCCGAGCCTCGACGACCAGAGTGTTGCGGCCGACGTGGTGCGCAGCGCCAAGGCGGTCATCGGTGCCGCTCCCCCGGAGCAGCCGGGCGCCGAGCCCACTACCCAGGCGGTGGCAGGCCAGTCCTCCGTGCAGGTGCCGATCTGCGGGCGCCAGGGCCGGGTGATCGGCCTGCTCGCGGCCGATTGCCGGCGCAGCGGGCGGCCCATCCAGGCCCAGGATGCCAGCCGGCTGCTCATGTTCGCCAGCATGGTCGGGCTCAGCATCCAGAATGTGCATCTCTACCGCGACCTGGAGCGTCAGGTGGCCGAGCGCACCGAGGCGCTGCGCGCCGCGCTCGCCCGCGTCCAGCTTGCCGACCGGCGCAAGAGCCACTTTCTGGCCAGCATCAGCCACGAGTTGCGCACGCCGCTCAATGCAATCATCGGCTTCAGCAATGTGCTGCTTGACGACCTGGATGGACCGTTGACCGCCGTGCAGCGGGAGGACGTGCGCAGCATCAACCGCAACGGCCGTTTCCTGCTGCACTTGATCAACGAACTGCTCGACCTGGCCAGGATCGAGGCCGGTCACCTGCGGCTGGAGCTTGCCCCGCTGGACCTGCGGCAGCTGATCGGCGAGACGATGGATACGGTGCAGGGCATGGTAGGGCCCCGTGCTATCCTCATGCGCCACAACCTGCCGCCGGATCTACCGCTGGTCCACGCCGATGCCGACCGGGTGCGCCAGGTGCTGCTCAATCTGCTCTCCAACGCGGTGAAGTTTACCGGGCACGGCACGATCACCGTCAGTGCCAGCCTGGTCGATGAGCTGAATCCGCAGGGCCAGATCGGCCAGTTCGTGGTGGTGCGGGTGGCCGATACGGGGATCGGCATCCCGCAGGAGTTGCACGGCCAGGTGTTTGAGGAGTTTGTGCAACTGCACGGCAGCCAGAGGCGCGGGCGCGGTACCGGGCTTGGCCTGTCGATCGCGCGCAAGCTGGTAGAGGCCCAGCAGGGCCGCATCTGGTTCGAGAGCGCGCCGGGACGGGGCAGCGTGTTCAGCTTCACCCTGCCCGTTGCCGAGCGGGCGCCGGCGCGCGGGCCGAACGGGGCGCCCGGCGAGCCGCTGGCCACGATCAGTAATGGCCGGGTCATCGGCTAGCAGTTTCACAGTGGTCGGAGGCCAGAGGTGATGAGCGAAGCGCAGCCGAAGATCCTGTACGTCGAAGACAACCGCGACAACCAGCGGCTGGTACAACGCGTGCTCGGTGCCCGCGGCTACCAGGTGCTGATCGCCGAGGACGGCGCCACAGGCGTGGCGCTGGCCCGGGAGATGCGGCCTGCCCTGGTGCTTGTCGATCTTGGCATCCCCGGCCTCGACGGCTACGAGATGGCAACGCGCCTGCGGGGGCTCACACACCTCGATGGTGTGCCGATCGTGGCCCTGACGGCCGACGCGACGCCCGGCGCCCGCGAGCGGGCGCTGGTGGCCGGCTGCGACGGCTACCTGCTCAAGCCGATCGATACCCGGCTGCTGCCGCAACAAATCGCCGAGTTCATCGGGGGCAAACGCGAGCAGATCGCTGCCCACACTGACACGACCGACCTGTTGCGGGCCTACAACCAGAAACTGGTGGAGCGGCTGGAGCAACAGGTGCGCGAGTTGACGCGAGCCAATGCCGAGGTGCAGGAGCTTGATCGGCTCAAGAGCCAGTTTCTCTCCACGCTCTCGCACGAACTGCGCACCCCGCTCACCGCGCTGATGGGCTACCTGGAGCTGTTCGGGCGTGGCATGCTCGGTGAGCTAACGTCGCCGCAGCGCGAGGCAATCGCCGTGATGCAACGCAGCGGCGAGTTGCTGGCCCGCCAGCTCAACAACCTGCTCTACTTCCAGGAATTGCGTGGGCGCAGCTTCACCCCGCGCCTGGTCCGGCCGCTGGAGTTGCTGCAGCCCCTGCTTGTGGGGATCGAGGAGCGGGCCCGCCAGGCCGGGATCAGCTTTGAGCTGGTGGGCGCTGAGGTAGCGCCGATTGCTGTCGACCCGAGCGGCTTCGAGCAACTGGTGCACAGCCTGCTCGATAACAGCCTGAAGTTCACGCCCGCGGGCGGGCGGGTGCGACTGACACTGCGTGACGAGCCGGCGCGACTGATCCTGCGGGTCGAGGATAGCGGCAGCGGCATTGCCAGCGAGTTCCTCGAGAAGATCTGGCTGCCCTTCTACCGGGTGGAGCCGATCCATAGCCAGCCGGGGGCCGGCCTGGGCCTCGCGATCGTGCGGCACGTTGTCGAGGGCCATGGCGGCCAGGTCAGCGTGCGCAGTGTGCCGGGCCGGGGTAGTGCCTTCACCGTGGTGCTACCGCGCAACCCGGTGCCGGAGGGATGACCGCGGCCTGCCACTCGACAACGTGTCGCATCGCGTAACGACGTTCCCGGACCCAATCGCGCGTATTCGCCCAAAGCCTCAGCCGCCCCCGGCGACGTCGAGGGCGTGACGCAGCAGGTCCTCGCGCCGCACGACCGCCAGCACCGCCTCGTGGGTGGCGGCCAGTACCACCGGCGGGGCCACGCCGGCCTCGAGTGCCTCCTGCCAGCGGGCGGCACACAGGCACCAGCGGTCGCCCGGCTGCAGGCCTGGGAAGCCGTACTCCGGCCGCGGCGTGCTCAGGTCGTTGCCGCGTGAGCGGCTGAAGGCCAGGAACTCCGCCGTCACCTGGGCGCAGACGACGTGGACGCCCACGTCGTCCGGGCCGGTGTCGCAGCAGCCGGTGCGGTAGAAGCCGGTCAGCGGCTGGACGCTGCACGTCGCCAGCGGGCCGCCCAGGATGTTCCTGGCCGCTGAGGCCGGGTGCTTGCCGTTGGTCGTGAGCCGTCCGTTGGTCGTCATCGATCTCCCCTTCTCTGTTTGGCACCCTGCGCCCCCACCGCAGGGCGATTGCAACGTCTTTGGGGCAAGCCCCACACCCGACAACCATCTCATAGGGCGGCGCAGTCGCCCAACAGCGCACCGCCGGAGGGGGACGATGCATGATACTGCTGGCAAACCCCGTACACGCTGCGCGCTACTCAGGATGCGTTCGCGTTCCGACGTTGCACGATACTGCTGGCAAACCCCGTTTTGCTCACGCCGGGTGCGCGGGC
>DAOUBZ010000035.1:0-25946 GCA_034432515.1 Chloroflexaceae bacterium
GGAGAGGGGCCTGCCCTGAGCGTAGCCGAAGGGGGCAGGGGGGTGAGGGCAAGCAGCGCATCAGGACGCCATCCGCCAAAAAACCTACCCCTGAGAGGGGGCCGCCCCACGCCCCGTGGCGGCCCCGGGCGCGCGGGGCCGCCACGGGGCCGGCCCTAACCACCGATCGACCGCCGGAACAGGCGCAGGGCCAACCAGGTGCAGCCGGCGGCAAACAGGCATACCACGGCGACACTCAGCGGCAGTGGGAGCGTCAACTCGGTGCCGAAGGCGAGGGCACGCACCGCGTCGATCAGGTAGGTGGTCGGGTTGAGCAAGACAATGGCCAGCATCCAGCCGGGCAGCACCGCGAGCGGGTAGAGCGCATTGGAGGCAAAGAGTAGCGGCAGGTTGAAGAGGAAGATCATGCCATGGTAGCCGGCGATCGAGCGCGAAACCGCCGCCACCGCGAGCGCCAGGCCGCTGAAGCCGACCGCAAAGATCGCAATCAGCAGCAACGAAGCCAGCCAGCCCAGCGGATTGGGCGCCAGCCGCGCGCCCATGAGGATGCCGACCACCAGCATGATCGTCGCCTGGATCAGCGCCTTCGTCGCGGTACTGGTCGCACTGCCCAGCAGGATGCTCAGTCGCGGGATGGGCGCCGCCAGATACTCCTTGAGAATGCCGCGCAGCCGCTCGTCGAGCAACACCATGCCCCCGCCCACCGCGCCGCCCAGTGCGCTCAGGGCGATGATCCCGGGCAAGATGTACGACATGTAGTCGCGCCCGTCCACCTCTGCGATCATGCCGCGCATGCCCACGCCGAACAGCACCACCCACAGCACCGACTGGAGCGCCAGCCCCAGCAATTCCTCCGTGCTGCGCAGGAACTTGGTCATATGCTTGTTCCAGATCACGAAGGTTGCGTACATCGGCCTCCTCGTTTCTAGCCTGGCAGCGGCGCCGGGCCCTCAGTCCCGTAGCGCCCGGCCCGTGTGGTGCAGGAAGACGTCGCCCAGGCTCGGGCGAGCCAGGGTCACATCCTCAACCAGAAAACCATTGCCGCTCGCAGCGCCCACCACCTCCACCAGGCGCCGGCTGCCGCTATCGACGTAGACGAGCACCATTGCGTCCTCAGCGTCGGTCTCTACCCGTACCACAAACGGCAGGCGCGCCACGTGAGCCACGAAGTGGGCCTGCTCACCCTGACCCCGAACCCGGATCACGTCGGCGCCGAGGGTCGCCACCAGGTCGCCCGGCGTGCCCTCGGCGACTAGCCGCCCCTTGTCGACGATGCCCACCTGGCTGGCCAGAGCCTCGGCTTCGTCCATGTAGTGGGTGGTCAGCAGCAAGGTCAGGCCGCGGACCCGGTTCAACTCACGGATGTAGCCCCAGATGCCGACGCGGTTCTGCGGGTCGAGCCCCTGCGTGGGCTCGTCGAGGAAGAGCACCTGGGGCTCGGTCATCAACCCGCGGGCCAGTTCGAGCCGTCGCTTCATGCCCCCCGAGTAGGTGCGCACGCGCCGGTCGATCGCCTCGCCCAGCTGCACCAGCTCAACCAGCTCAGCCAGGCGCCGGCGGCGCAGCGCGCCGGGCTGGCGGTAGAGCCGCCCGTGGATGTCGAGTACTTCGCGACCGGTCAGGTCCGGGTCGAGCACAATGTCCTGAAAGGTCACCCCGATACAGGCGCGCACCTGGTCGGCCTGGCGCAGCACATCGTGGCCGCACACCGTGGCCTCGCCTGCTGTGGGCCGGGTCAGCGTGGTGAGGATATTGATCGTCGTGGTCTTGCCGGCGCCATTTGGCCCCAGCAGGGCATAGACCGTACCACTGGTCACCGCCAGGTCAATGCCATCCAGCGCCGTCACCGCACCATACTGCTTCTTGAGGCCGCGCGCCGTAATTGCCAGTTCAGCCATGGTCTGTCTCAGTTTCGTGGTTGCCGGTAGCCAACCCTCGGTTAATCTTGTGATATTCTACACCGGTTAGAGTTGAAAGATCACTACCCAGCGCCGGAGAAATTGACGGACAGCGGCCCGTTTTGCTATAGTGCTCGCAATCAGGATGGCCGTGCATCTGGGCACGGCCCGCACCACTGGTCACTACCTCGACGCCGAGGACCGACAGCCGACGCCATGCCGACTGCCGAGGTCGTCAGGTCTTTTTTTGTCTTTCAACAGGCGTGACACCGGCCACACACCGCCGGCGTGAAAGGCAAGCAGCCCGCCATGGCATCACAGATCAAGCGCTTCCTTGTCGGCAAACCGATCGCCACCGAGCATCAGCACCAGGAGCGGCTGACCCGCACGACGGCCCTGGCCGTCTTCTCCTCCGACGCGCTCTCGTCGGTCGCCTACGCCACCGAGGCCATTCTCACCGTGCTGATCCTCGCCGGCACCCAGGCACTCGGCCTTGCCCTGCCGATCGGTGGCGCGATCGCCGCTCTGCTGTTGATCGTCGCCTTCTCCTATCGCCAGACCATCCGCGCCTACCCGCGCGGCGGCGGCGGCTACATTGTGAGCCGCGAGAACCTCGGCGATACCGCCGGCCTGATCGCAGCCGCCGCCCTGCTCATCGACTATGTGCTCACCGTTGCGGTGAGCATCTCTGCCGGGGTCGCGGCCATCACCTCACTGGCCAGCACCTGGGGGTACCCCGCGCTCAAGTACGCCTCGGTGGAGCTTGCGCTGCTCTGCATCGCCCTGGTCACCCTGGCCAATCTACGCGGCGTCAAGGAGAGCGGCTCGATCTTCGCCGTGCCCACCTATGCCTTCATTGCCAGCATCATCGGGCTGATCATCTTCGCCCTGCTGAAGGACGCCTTCTACGGGGCCACGCAGGTGGTGCACCCGATCGCCCCGCCGGTCCACACCACCAGCGAGGCCCTGGGCCTCTGGCTGATCCTGCGCGCCTTCGCCGCCGGCTGCACCGCCCTCACCGGCATCGAGGCGATCAGCGACGGTGTGCAGGCCTTCAAACCTCCCGAGGCCAAAAACGCCGCCGCCACGCTGACTCTGATGGTGACGCTGCTGGTCACGATGTTCCTCGGCATCACCTGGCTGGCCCATCTCCACGGCGCCATGCCCAACGAGGCCACCCACGAGACGGTGGTCTCGCAGATCGCCCGTACCGTCGTCGGCACCGGCCCGGCCTACTTCGTCATCCAGGTCGCGACAGCTCTGATCCTGGTGCTGGCGGCCAATACCGCCTTCGCCGATTTCCCGCGCCTGGCCTCCTTCCTCTCGCGCGATCGCTTCATGCCCCGCCAGTTCGCCTCACGGGGCGACCGGCTGGTCTTCTCCAATGGCATCCTGGCCCTCGGGCTGTTTTCGGCTTTGCTGGTGGTGATCTTCCAGGCCAACGAGATCGCGATGCTGCCGCTCTACGCGGTGGGTGTCTTCATCTCGTTCACCTTGTCACAGGCCGGTATGGTCAGGCGCCAGTTGCACGTCCAGGAACCCGGCTGGCAGCGTGGTGCGCTGATCAGCGGTATCGGTTCGGTCCTCACTGCGGTGGTGCTGGTGATCCTTGCGGTGACCAAGTTCACTCACGGCGCGTGGATCGTGCTGCTGCTCATCCCGCTGCTCGTAATGGTCTTCCATGCCATTCACCGCCACTATCTGCGCGTCGCCGAGCAACTCTCGCTTTCTACCGCGATCAAGCCCAGCGACCTGCGTCGGCATACTGCGATCGTGCTGGTGAGCGGCATCCATAAGGGGGTGCTGCCCGCGTTGCAGTACGCCCGCTCGATCGCCCCCGACAATGTCACCGCCGTCTATATCAACCTCGACCCGGAGCAGACCGAACGGATCCGGGCCCGCTGGGCGGAGTGGAGTTGCGATGTGCCGCTAGTCGTGCTCGAGTCGCCCTTCCGCTCGCTGATCACCCCGCTCCGCAGCTACATCAACGAGGTGCAGTCGCATTACAAGGATGGGGTCGTGACGGTCGTCCTGCCGGAGTTTGTGCCCGCGCACTGGTGGGAAAACCTGCTCCATAACCAGACCGGGTTGCTGATCAAGACCGCGCTGATGTTCCAGAAGGGCACGGTCGTCACCAGTGTGCCCTATCGCCTGGAGCGCTGATTACGCCGGAGCCCCGCGCCAGGCGCCACGGGCCAGCACCGCCGCCCGGTCGGGCAGCGCCTGGTGTCCGGCACCCTCCACCGCGCAGGCCGCCGCCGCGCTCGCAAAGCCTGCTGCGGCGCGTGGATCACCGGTCTCGGCAAGCCGCAGCAGCATCGCCGCCGCAAACACATCGCCCGCACCCGTCGGGTCACGCTCACGCGCGGGGCAGGGGGCCACCGGCTCGGGCACACCATCCAGGAACAGCGTGGCCCCCGCTGCACCCCGGGTCACGACCACGAGCGGGCAGTGGGCGGCGTAGCTCGCAGCCAGGGCTTCGTCGTGGCCCACATCTTCGATACTCAGCACGATCAGGGCGAACTGGCGCAGCAGGGCCGGCGCGGGACGCCAGGGCGCCGGGCGCACCGGCGCGGGCAAGGGCGCATCCCAGGCGCGCATCCAGCCCTGGGGCGTCACGCCGACCAGGGCCGTGGGGAAGGCTGCGACGAGGGCCGGGTCGACGTCGCCGGCGACGGGCGCGAGGTGCACCACCGGGGCTGCACGCCACGCGGCGGGCAACGTAGCGAGCGTGATCGGCGGTGCCAGCTTATGTAAGCACTGATGGCGCCCGTCGGGGTGGTAGCGATTCGCAAAGGTGGTCGTTGCGGCTGCCGGCGTCACGCGGAGCGCAACCCCAGCTGGTGCCAGCGGCACCTGGGCGGGGTTGCCGGCAGTAAGCACCGCGGCCCGCGCCCCGAGGCGGGCCGCCGTCGCGGCAGCGTAGAGCGCCGTTCCCCCGGGGGCATAGCCGCCGTCAGGCAGGCGATCGCGGGTGATATGGCCAATAGCGAGGTAGTCGATCACCGCTGGACGAGCCGTGATGAGAAACGACACCTGCTGGTGCGTGCGCGAGCAAACCTGTCAGAAGTGGCACCTGCTGCCAGCCGCTGCTCACCGGCATTACAGACTACTCACTGCTTGGCGGGGTAGATGACGATCTTGCGGTTCTCGCCCTCGCCGGAGCTTTCGGTGTAGATCGTCTTGTCGTCGCGCAGCGCGAGATGGACGATGCGCCGCTCGTAGGCGGCCATTGGCTCAAGCATGATCGGGCGACCGGTCTGGCGCACCCGCTCAGCCATCCGGCGCGCCAGGCCCTCGAGTGATTCCTGGCGCCGCTGGCGGTAGTTGCCGACATCAACGACGATCTGCGGCCACTTCTGAACCCGGCGGCTGACCAGCAAATTGAGCAAGAACTGGAGTGAGCGCAGAGTCTCGCCACGTCGCCCGATCAGCAAGCCCATGGCCTCTTCGTCGGCGCCCTCGACGTGCAGGGTGATCGTCTCTTCAATATCACCCTTCTGTCCGGGAACCCGTGTCACCACGGGCGTGACATAGGCGTGAATATCCATGCGCTCAAGCAGATCTTCGAGGATCGTGCGCGCGATCACCTGCACCTCGCCACCCTCGCTCGCCGGGGCGGCAGTGCTGGTCTCGTCGTCCGCTTCCTCTTCGTCGTCATCAACGACGGTGACCCGAACGAGGGCCTCGTCACCGGATTCGCCCGCGTCCAGCACCGCGATCGCCACCTCGTCGCGATCTTTGCCGAGCTGCGCGAGCGCCAGTTCGACAGCCTCGGCAACGGTACGCGCGCTGATCTCGATGCTCTTCATAGCGTCCCTCTACGAGTACCTGACATCACCCTGGCGCGACCAGGCTCAGACAGGTACGAGCCACTCACTTGCGTCGACGCGGCTTGCGCTGGTTGACTATCTGTCGCTGCTGGCTCTGGCTGCGTGCCTCGTCGCCCGTCTCCTCCGGCGGGGCAGCGGCCGAGCTCTCACCCGCCTGCTCGCCGCTCTCCGTGAGCGGGCGCATCACGCTCCAAAAATCGAGGCCTGGCGCCGGTGGCGCGGCAACCCCGGCTGCATCGGCGCTGACCGCCGCTGGTGCGAGTGCGGGCGACGTGGTGGGCTTGCCATCCGGCGGAAGGAACTTCAGATAGTTGGCCAGTGAACCCCAGCCGGAGGTAAAGTACTGCTGGACGATGCCAACAAAGCTGCTCACCACCCAGTAGAGCACCGCGCCCTGGGGAAAGGTGAAGGCGATATAGCCGAACACCAGGGGCATAAACATCATCATCTGGGTCATGGCCTTCTGCTGCGGGTCCTGGACACGCGGCGTGGCCATTACCGTCTGCAGCAACTGCAGGACGATCGACAGGGTGGGCAGGATGATAAAAACCAGCCCGGCAAAGCCATTTGGGCCAAAGGCGACCGCGCCGGCATCGATCACCCCGAAGAGCTTCTGCGAGAAGATCGCGGCGACCGCCGGATCCTGGAGACGCTCGGCCGCGGCGGTGCTCAGATGCTGGCGGCCTGCCTCACCACCAAAGAGGTGATAGACCGCCTGGTAGACGCCGAAGAAGATCGGCAGCTGCAGGAGCAATGGGAAACAACCGCCCACCGGGTTGATCTTATACTCCCGGTAGAGTTTCATCGTCTCTTCGTTGAGCTTCTGCGGCTCCTTGCCATACTTGCGCTGCAGCTCTTTGATCATCGGCTGCAGCTCCTGCATACGGCGGCTGGAGCGGATCGAGCTCAGCGTCAGCGGCAGGATCACCAGGCGCGCTGCGATGGTGAAGAGGATGATACCGAGGGCGACGTTGCCCGTGATCGAGGAGAACCAGATCAGCGCTAACTCGAGCAGGCCAACGAACGCGGACCAGATACCACCCATTGTACTATCCTCTGTAAGGTAATGGTCAGGACCGGGGCTCCCCCTCGGTCAACGTATGGTTCCCGGCGAGCGTCGGGCTGGCATCACAGCGTATTGCAGGTGCAGCATCAGCGGTATTCGCACCCTCTGGCCCACTCCAGAGCTGCGCGCGGCGCAGCAACTGCTCCACGGCCTGCTGGATGGCTGGAAAAGGGATCGTCAACACCTCAACGCCCCGGACCACGAACACCAGGTCGTAGCCAGGAGTGATCGACGGCAGTGCAAGGCGTACGGCTTCGCGCACGCGCCGCCTGGCGCGGTTGCGCTGTACTGCCGTCGCGAAGGGCTTCCCGACCACGAAGCCGCAGCGGACACGACGTCGCCGGCCAGCCACGACATTCAGGGTCAACAGCGGCGCATGATAGCTGCGACCCTCGCGTCTGGCTCGCCGGAACTGATCCGGGCGGCGGAGCCGATAGACGCGCTTCATGGTCAAAGCGGACCCAGGGTACAGGGTGTGCAGCGTGGCGACACAACGCCCCGGCTGCCCAGCCCCCCGTACCCTGGACCCGTCCGCTCCTAGCGGTGGCCACGACGCGCCCCATGGCGGCGCTCGTCGCTGACTGTCAACTTCCAGCGGCCCTTGGCGCGGCGACGGCGCAGCACCTCGCGTCCGTCCTTCGTTTTCATGCGCGCCAGAAAGCCGTGCTTGCGCCGGCGCGGAATGCGCTTGGGCTGCCATGTACGCTTCGGCATCGTCTATCTCCTCGTGGGGTCGTGCCCACCCGGGTACCAATTGCAGGCAGACTCCAATGATTATACTCGCCGCGTCGGGGCAGTGTCAAATATCAGCGCGTAGCAACGCCCTGCAGGGCTATCGCTACGCGCACCAGACAGCGGCTCTTATTCGTCGCGACCGACCTGCTGCAGCGTGCGCTTGATCGCGTCGCGCTGCCGCCGCTCGTGCCGATCCTCGACGCCATCGTCATCGAAATCGTCGTCGCGGCGGCTACCCTTGCGCTCACGCCGTGCACTGCCAGTGCCACCGAACTTGGTCAGCAGATCCTCCAGCGTCGCGTCACCAACGAACTCCTCTTCGACGTCCTCGGTGCTGTAGGTCTCTGGCTGTGCAGGAACGTTGCCACGAGCGCGCTCGCGGCGCTCACGCCGCTCACGGTCACGGTCACGCCCGGCACGGGCTTCTGCAGCGGAGGCAAAGCGCGCGGCCGTCGCCGTTGGCCGTGGCGCCGGAGTTGCGCTGGAGGAGGTGTAGCTCTCCTCCTCGCGCTCGGGCGCGGCTGAGGGCTCTGGCTCATCCAGGCGCATTGTCAGGCTGATCCGCTTGCTCTGCGAGTCGACCTCGAGCACCTTGACGGTGACCTTGTCGCCCACCTTGACCACGTCCTCCACCCGGTTGACCCGGTTGCTGGACAGGGCCGAGATGTGCACCAGGCCATCGCGGCCCACGCCGATATCGACGAAGGCGCCGAACGGCGCGATACCGCTCACGGTACCCTCGAGGACCTGGCCAATCTCAAGCCCCTGCATCTTCTGGCTACGCTGGGCCCGGCGCAGGCTCAGGCTGATGCGGGTACCCTCAGGATCCACCTCGAGCACTTTGAACTGGAGCCGATCGCCGACCTTGACCGCATCCTCGGGCTTCTCGACGCGACCCTCGGCCAGTTCGCTGACGTGGATCAGGCCATCTTTGCCCACCCCGATATCGGCGAAGGCACCGAACGGCGCATAGCCGGTAATCACGCCCTCAACCACGTCACCAACCTTCATTGAGGCGAGGCGCTCCTTGTCCACCTCAACACGCTTCGCGCGGCTGCGCCCGCCGCGGGAGCTATCGCTCTTCTCGCCGCCCGTTGAGCGCATGGTCAGGCTAATCCGGCGGGCCTCGGGATCGATGCTCTTGATCCGCACCTTCACCGTATCGCCAATCTGCACCAGGTCCGAGGGCGTTTCGATGCGCGTATCGCTCATCTCTGAGATGTGCACCAGGCCATCGCGGCCCACGCCGATATCGACGAAGACGCCGTAGAGCGCGATCGAGGTTACCCGGCCCTCAAGCTCCATCCCGGGCTGGAGATCCTTGAGCTTGCGCGGGCGCACCCCCTCTTCGGCTACCGGAGTAAAACTCGCGCCCGCACCCTCAGCCGGCACCTCAGCGGCAGCTGCCACTGGCGCCTCGGCGACAACCGTGGCCGGGGCCTCTGCTGCCGCCACCGGTTCCTCCGCGACGACCGCAGCCGGGGCCTCAGCGGCAGCCGCCATCGGCGCCTCGGCAACGACCGTGGCCGGGGCCTCCGCTGCCGCCACCGGTTCCTCCGCAGCAACCACGGCCGGCATCGCCGGGGTCGCTACTGGTTCCTCAGCGGCAATGACAGCCGGCATCTGCGGCACAGCAACCGGTTCCTCTACGGCAACCACGGCCGGCATCGCCGGGGTCGCTACTGGTTCCCCAGCGGCAACCACGGCCGGCTCCTCTGGGACCGCCACCGGTTCTGCGGCAGCAACCACAGCCGGGGCCTCGGGTGCAACTGCTGCTGGCCCGTCCGGTGCAGCCGCGGGGGCTTCGGATGCAGCCATCACCGGCGCTTGCTCAGGAGTAGGCTGCGCGGCAGCCACAACCGTTTGCTCCGGCGTGGTAGCATCGCGCTGAGCGGCCGGAGCGTCCGCTGCGTCGAGCAGCGTGTCAAGCAGCTCGCTCTCGGCGGACTCTTCCCTACGTACCTGATCCGTCATCTGCTCCATCCCTCCTGGTGTATCACTCTATTGCCTATAGCTGCATCTGGTGACGAATGGCCTGGACCAGGCCACCATCACTCAGATCTTCAAGCCGGTAGTAGGCACCATTGAGGTGCTCCGCGAGGCGGCGTGAGAGGCCGCGCTCGAAGTTCGGGTGCTCGGTATCGATCACGATGGCGCGGATTTCGTGGGCCGCGATCAGATCGGCAATCTGGTAGGCCTCCTGCTGGGGCGGCAGACTTCCAATGGCGACATTGGCCTGTCCGTCGGTGAGCAGCACCATTAGCGGGAGGATCTCTTCGTCCTGGCGTCGCGCCTTCGCAAGCAACTCGAAAGCGGTCAGCATGCCCCGGGCGAGCGGAGTTTTGCCGCCGGTAGGCATGGTCTGCAGTCGCTTTTGCGCCAGTTCGACGCTATTGGTAAGTGGCAGCAGGACCCGTGCATAGTCGCGCTGGAAGCTGACCAGCCCGACCCGGTCGCGGCGCTGGTAGGCATCGCGCAGCAGGGAGAGCACCGCGGCTTTGGTGGCCTGCATCCGCTCCTCGGCGGCCATACTCCAGCTGGCATCGACCACGAAGCAGACGGCATTGCGGGTACGGCGCACGCGCACCTTCTGGCGCAGGTCAGCCTTGCGGATCAGCAACCTGGGGCGACGGCGATGCGGCACGGCGATCGTGTGACTCAACTCATCGCGGCGCTTCCGCTGGTAGATCGCCGCCTCGCGCAGGGTCGCGTCGAAGGCCAGGTCAGTCACGCGGGGCACGCGGCGGCTCCGCACGTAGCGACCCTGCTTGCGCGTGGTGCGGGTGCGCGAGCGTTTGCCTGCCGCCTGGCGCATCCGCTTATCGCTCGCCCCCTCAAGCCGGCGGGCGCGGAACATATGGTCGGCCTCGTACTGTTTTCCGCCGCTATGCGTATCGCTGGCCTGGCTGGTATCTGCGCTCCCGGCGCTGCCCACCGGGGCAAGGGAGCCCTGGCTACTGGTGTTATCATCGCCACCCTCACCCTGATCGACCTTCTGACCGTCCTCACCCTTTTTTTTTACATCCTCACTGGTGCCAGCATCGGCGGGCTTGCCACTCCGCTCAAGGATCTGGCCCACGCGCTGCTCATCGAGCTTGATATCGGTGAAGGGCTGGCGTCGCATCCGGTGGGGCAGTGCCAACTCGGCAGCGATGCGGATGTCTTCCACACCAAGGCTGGTACGACCGCTCCAGGCAGCGTGCGTCCGCGCAGTTTCGAGGATGGTCAGATCGGCGCGATGGCCGTCGACCCCCAACTCGAGGCAGAGGCTGGCCACAGCGGCCATATCGGAGCGATCGATGCGCACGGCGGGCAGCAACTCGCGGGCAGCCACCACCTTTGCGGCCAGTTCTTCCTCGGCGCCCTGCCACTGGGCGATGAACGCCTGCGGGTCGGCCTCATAGGCCATGCGCCGCTCGATCACTGCGACACGCGAGGCGACATCAGTCAGCCCGACCACCTCGACAGCCAGGCCGAAGCGGTCGAGCAACTGGGGCCGCAGCTCACCCTCCTCAGGGTTCATCGTACCAACGAGGATGAAGCGGGCAGGATGCGAAATGCTCACCCCCTCCCGTTCAACCGTGTTGACCCCCATTGCGGCCGCGTCGAGCAGGAGATCGACCAGGTGGTCATCGAGGAGATTGACCTCATCGACATAGAGCAGGCCACGGTTGACCTGGGCGAGCAGGCCGGGCTCAAAGCGCCGCTGGCCCTCAGTGATCGCATGCTCCAGATCTAGCGAACCCACCACGCGATCCTCAGACGCCGAGACTGGCAACTCAACCAGGCGGGTGGGCCGCACAACCGCCGGCAGAGGCTCGCCGTCAGCCGTCCGGCCCTGGCAGACCTGGCAGAGCCCCACCGGTCGGTCAGGCACACAGGAGTAGGGGCAGCCCTCAACCACGGTGATCGACGGCAGCAACCGCGCCAGGGCACGAACGGCGGTCGATTTGGCCGTACCCTTCTCACCACGGATCAGCACACCCCCCACCCGCGAGTTGATCGCATTGAGGATGAGCGCCCGCTTCAGCCGTTCCTGGCCGACGATAGCGGTAAAGGGATAGATTGGGCGTTGGGAGGAGACCGTCACGACAATAAAAATCTTCCAGCTCGGGGCGAGCTAGAAGCCCTGGCAGCCACGCCGTGTTGAACCTCGCCCGAGGAACCTATGCCCACGCGAGGCGACTATGCGAACTGCGTACACGGCAAGCTACCTGAACGTGATGATATAGGCGCCCCAGGCTTACGACGGGGCGTATTGTCGCACAAAGCAGGGCAAAAGTCAAATCTATGCGGCGCGCTAATCGGACAGACTGTCGAGGGCCAGCGCAACCGCACCAATCGTAACGCTATCGGGGCCAAGCACCGAGGCAACCACTGGGAGCGGGCGCGCGAACTGGGGCGCGATAAAGTCATTGACCCGCGTCCCAATCGCATTGACGAACTGCTCGCCCCCGATCCGTACCACGATCCCACCCAGCACGATGATCTCTGGATCGATCAGCGCCACAATCTGTGCGCAGCGAATGGCCAGCAGATCGACCGTCTCGCGCACCACGCGCTGAGCAGCAGGGTGGTTGCCGAAGATCTGCTCCAGGTCGTCCGTTTCAAGCCCATACTTGCTGGCCAGGCGGAGCAGCCCGGCGATCGAGACAAGCTCTTCAAGCATCTCCGGACGTCCGTTGCCGTCCCAGCCCTGGCCGACCACGGCATGGCCGATCTCGCCTGCCGTCGAGGTGGCCCCGTGGTACAGGCGCCCGTTCAGGACCAGGCCGCCGCCGACGCCACTGCTCAAGTGCAGGTAGAACACATGCTGGCGGCCACTGGCCGCGCCAAAGGTTGCTTCGCCGAGGGCGATCAGGTTCGCATCGTTGTCGATCAGCGTGACGGCGTCAAACGCCTGCTCAAAGCGCTCCTGCAGCGGGAAGTTCTCCCAGCCGGGCATACGGGGCGCAAGCCGCACCGTTCCGTAACGCATATCCACAGGCCCGGCGAAGCCCACACCGACACGCACCAGCCGGTCGGGCGTCACATCCGCCTGCCGCAGCAGGCCGCGAGCCAGGCTGATCGTATGCTCAACGACCTGGTCGGGTGGAACGCTGGGCAACTCGGTATGGACCGTGTGGAGGGTGTGGTGCTGGAGATCGACGAGGGCGGCCCGCAGGTCGTAGCTGCCAAGGTCGACACCAAGCACATAGCCCTGGTTGGCAAGTATGCCCCAGCGATTCTGTGCCAGGTGTTCCTTGATCAGACTGTGAAGATCCGCCATCGTCGGACTCCTTTCGTGCTCACCAGGCAGGTCGCCCGCCGGCGGGGCGTCGCTGCGCGCGCGGCCATCTTATCAGGCGATTATAACACACCGTCTTGATCGGCCCTGCCGGACTCCGGTTTACGTTCGGCAACAAGGAGCGCACAGGCAACAATGATCAGTACCAGGCCACCGGCCACCATCGTCCCACCGGGCGGGCTGCCCGCTGGCTGCTCCGCGATCACTGGCCCAACGGTCGGCACGGGGGCGGGGGTCGCTACGCGGGGCCTCGTCGCGGTGGGCAGGCGATAGCGCGCGCCCACGGCAGCGGCATAGGTGGGCAGGCTGCGTGGACCGGGTTCAGCAGCACGCCGTGCACCGGCAGGGCTGGTTGGTGGCCCGGGGACGTGCTCCGCACCCGGTGCGCCTTCCACGCCGCCACCCGCAGCCGCACCCGGCGGGGCAGGCAGCGACGCGGCGCCTGACGTGGCAGCCGCTACCGGGGTTGGCTCGCTAGCCGCCTGATGTGGCGCGCCGGGCGACGGATGCACCGCAAGATGCCATTCGTTGGTGGCCAGGTCACGGCTAAAACTCTGGTCCGCTCGACCCGGGCCAAAGCTGTAGCTATCGACCAGGACCGCGCCCGGCCCGAAGAGCCGTACCGTGTCGCCACTATTGTTGAGCAGCGCCCGTGTGAGCTCCACAACCAGGTATGCCCCTGGTGCGACCAGTTGCCCATCGAGGGCCTGAGCGCCGCCATCGCTGGCATCGTCGAGGCTCCAGCCACTGGTATCGATCGACATGTTCCCAGGGTTGACGAGTTCGACCCACTCCCGCGTGAAGCGCTGGCGCGGCGCCGGCAGCACTTCGCTGATCAACAGCGTGCCCGGTGCTACGGGCGTGACCGCCACAGGGGCGATGGATGTGCGCGTCGGCGAGGGCGTGCGCGTCGGCGAGGGCGTGCGCGTCGGCGAGGGCTCGCTGGTCGGCGAGGGCGTGCGCGTTGGCGAGGGCGTGCGCGTCGGCGAGGGCGTGCGCGTTGGCGAGGGCTCGCTGGTCGGCGAGGGCGTGCGCGTTGGCGAGGGCTCGCTGGTTGGCGAGGGCGTGCGCGTTGGCGAGGGCGTGCGCGTCGCCGACGGCTCGCTGGTCGGCGAGGGCGTGTTCGTGGAGCTGGCCGTAGCTGTCGGGCTCGGGGTTGGTAGCAGGTTCGGAGCGCCCGGCGATGGTGGATAGGTCGTGCTCCAGACGCTCGCACCGTCACCCGCCCGGGCGAAGACCGCGTTCCCGGCGAGCGCCGGATAGATGATCGGCCCGTCGATCACCAGCCCGCTGCCGGAACGGAGTGTCAGGCTGGCCCCACCATTGGGGAGCGTACTACGCGTCAGTTCAACCACAGCGTGGGCGCCGGCAGCCAGGGTCAACTCGGGCAACGAGCGGAGGACGGTCTGGCTGCCGGAGACGCGCTCCAGTTGCCAGCCGCTCAAGCGTAGCGCATACGGGGTGAGGTTGTAGAGCTCGATCCATTCCGGGTCGCTGCCTGGCGCGATCTCATTGATCACAACCGCTCCTGGAACAACGGCGGGCGTGGGGGTGTGCGTCGCTAGCGCCGTCGCGGTAGCGCTGGGGGTCTGGCTTACGGTAGCGGTTGGCAACGGCGGGGCTTCGGTGGGCAGCTGGTCCCCCTCGGGCGAAGGGGAGGGACTATTTGTGGGCGTGGTGGTCGCGGTGGGGGCCTCAGCCAGCGGCGACTCGACCGTCGTAGGGGTCGGGAGCAGCGGGGCATTGGGGCTACCGCGGGTGGGCGCGCCCCAGACCCAGACAGGACCGCCGTCAGGCTGGCGGGCGAGGCTGAGGTCGCTGCTGGCGGCGCCATAGGTGTAGCTATCGATCGTCTGGCCGGCAGGGTTAATCAGCTGGATGGTGTCGCCGGTATTGTTGAGAAAGGTGATCGACCACTCGATCACAAAGAGACCGCCGGGCGGAATGATTGTGCCTGGTGGCAGCATCGCCTGGCCACTATTGCCCGGCAGATCATCATCGATGCGCCAGCCGCTCAGATCGGCGGGGCTATCGCCCAGGTTGATCAGTTCGGCCCACTCGCGGCCCGTACTCGGCGCAGGCATGAACTCATTGATGCGCACGGTGAGATCCTGCGCCTGTGCCCGAGGCAAGGCGAGGAGGGCCAGCACACAGAGGATCGCGGTCAGCACGAGCGCAGCAGTCAGGCGATGGGCGGCCACACACACCTCCCGGTGGTACAGGGCAGAGCAGCGGGATGCACCTGCCTATACACCGCCGGAAGGGGCCGCAAGGTAACATGCTACGGGTCGAACACCGTGTGGGATCGAGCACCTGAGTAGCGCGCAGCGCATACGGTGGCAAACAACGGCTATGGACCGCTCTCACCGGGGATGTCGGTGGTGCCGACAGGCCAGCCGGTGGGGCCGGCGCCAGGCACGAGGAGTTGGAGCCCGCCAGCATCGGGGGGCACATCGAAGAGCAGCGGCACGCTACGCATACCGCTGCCGGGCGCAAAGCTGTCTTCGAGGGCCAGGTCACCGCGTTGGGCACGCTGGTAGAGCGCGAGGTAGGCACTGGACGCGCCGGGGACAGGGGAGTAGCTACGACCGGCGCTATCGCGCAGGACAAACAACTCAGGGGGGATGACACGCGGCGCCGGGCTATTGTTGCTCACGGCAACGACCGCCAGCACGAAGCGCCCGGCTGGCCGCAGGTCGCCGATCGCGCCGTCGAGGGTGACGGCATAATCGGGGCGGAGCAGGGTAGCGCTCCAGCCATCGTAATCGACCACGGTGCCGAGGGGCAGCGTGATCGGCGCCGTCGGGCTGGCAGGTGGGGCGGCGAGCGACGGCGCGAGCTCAGGCGCGGTGGGCACAACCACGGCAACGGCAGCGCTCGTGGGCACACTGGTTGGCGGCAGCGGGGTCGGTGGGGTAGTCGCAACCGGCGATGGCGAGGGAGGCGCGAGCGGCGGTGCGCTGGCGGCGGGCAGGGTGGTGGGCAGGGCAGGCGTGGTGGGGGCAGCGATCGTCTGGTTACCGGCGAGCAAGGCGCGCCCGATCACGAAGCCGAGGGCGGCCAGCAGCAGCACGATGATCCCGGTCATGATCAGGTTGAGCAGCGGGAACGGATTGCGTTCGGGCTCCTCTTCCGCCTCAGCTGCCGCCGGCTGCGCGGGGGGCGCCGGGGCGGTGTCAGTCTCTGGCGGCGCCAGCGCGGCCATAGTCCCTGGTGCAGCATCGTCAGGCGGCGTGTGTCCGACGTCGCGCGCGACAAGCCGCTGGAGCGCCTGTTGCGCCTGCTGGTTGGCGGGGTCGAGGGCCAGGGCGCGTTCGAGGGCCTGGCGCCGCTCGTCGGTGCTGGCAGCGGCAGCGGCGAGCCCGAGCCAGGGCCGCGGATCCTGCGGATGTTCACGGGTGAGCGCGAGGAACAGGGTCCGGGCGCCGCCGGGGTTGCCACCACGGGCAAGGTCCGTGGCCATCACGAGCAACCGCTCGATATCGGGGCCGGGAACGGGCGCCTGGCGGGCCTGGCTCACGACGGTACACTCTCAGCTACAGCGGTATCAGGATGGGGCAGCGCGGGCCTGGCCCGCGCTGCATGGGGCGCCATCCTCACCCTGGCGAACCAGTGCAGCTACACGCTGCGCAGGACGATCCAGCCCTGGCCGGGGTTGCTGCGCGCGAAGAAGACCAGGTCGGTGGCATCGGGGGCCACGTCGAAGACGATGGCCACACTGCGCGTGATGCCATCGGATGGCATTGACGCGGTATGCGGCAGATCGGCATTGATGCCAGGGACGACATAGGCCTCGGAGACCTCGGGACGGGCCTCCCAGACCCGGCCCTGGGCGTCCTTGAGCACGAAGAAGCTGGCCGGAATGGCCTGCGTGGTCCCGGTATTGTTGACCGCATAGGCCAGCACTACCACGAAGCGGCCATTCTGCGGGCTATACTGGCCGAGGTTACCGATGATCGATGCCGCGAAGGTCGGCTGGTTGAAGTCGTAGAGCCAGCCCTCACTCTGCAGCGGCGTATTGGCCGGCACAATCGCCGGTGTGGCCCCGCTGACATCCGCCGGGGGCGCGGTAGGCAGGACCGCGGGGGCTGTGGTGGGAACGACACCCGGCTCGGCGGTCGGCACCACGCCTGGTTCGGCAGTCGGCACCACACCTGGCTCGGCAGTCGGCACCACACCCGGCTCAGGTGTGGCAACGGAGCCACCCAGGATGGGGCCGGTAGTTGGCGCGAGGCTGGCCTGCTCGGTCTGCGCGGCGGCCGTCTGGCCGGCCGTGCCGGAGGCGGCCTGGTTGCCGCCGAAGATGCCGGGGAAGAGGAAGGCGATGAGCAGGCCGATCAGGCCGAGGCCGACGAGGAAGAGCAAGAGCGCGAGGAGCGGGCTGATACCGCGGCGGGCGGGCTCCAGTTCCTCTTCCTCGGGGTAACGGGTGCGCCGGGAGGGAGGGACCTGGCCAGCAGCGCGCTCGGGGCCGCGGGTCGTCGTGCCGACAGCGGCGGCAGCAGCGGCACCGGTGGCCACCGCTGCCGCTTCAGCGGGCTCACTTTCGGCGCGGCGCACCGGGCCGGAGGTATCGGCGGCGATCGCATCCGAGAGGTTATCGAGCTCAGCGAGCGAGTCATCCTCGCCGTAGGGCGAAGCAACGGGCGCGGGGGCCGGCGCTTCCGGGGCCACGGGAGGCTCAGGGGCAACGGGCGGAGGCGGCACGACCGGGGCGACCGCGATGCCGAGGGCCTGCAGCCCCTTGAGCGCCATCTCGTTATCCGGATCGAGTTCGAGCACGCGCTCCAGGGCGGCCTGGCGCTCCTCGCGGTTCTCTGCAACCCCGGCCAGCCAGAGCCAGCCCTGGGCATTATTGGGCTCCTGGCGGGTCAGCAGGCGAAAGAGTTGGCGTGCCTCTTCTCTCTTGTTTTCGCGCGCGGCTTCAATGCCGAGCTGCAGGATGCTTTCCGGCTCCGCCATGAACGATCCTTCCTCCTACACCTGCACGGGCAGGAATGAGGGTACACCAGCAGACATCGCGGCTATTCTAGCACACGTACGTGCAAAGATCAACAACGGTCACGAGTAGCGCCGCGCTATTACGGGGTGGATGCCGTCCATGTGGAAAAAAAGTGCAAAGAGTTTTCCTGCCTACGCCGCGCCTTCCTCGGCTGGTTCAGCCGCGGCGCGCACCGCCGGTCGCCCAGCACGCCGGGCCGGCAGCCCAAACGCGCGCCGGCGACTGTTGATCGTGCTGACACTCACCCCGAGGCGCTCGGCAATGACCCGCAGGGCAAGCCGCTCCTCCAGATAGAGACGGGCCAGCAGCTCGGGTGAGACCTCGCAGGCCTGGAACCGCCCCGAGCGTGTCCGGATCCCACATTCGCGCAGGCGCCGCCCCACCGTCGGCGCACTGCAGCCCAGCCGGGCCGCCAGGGTCGCCAGGCCCAGCCCCTCCTCAAGGTACAGCCGCCGTAACTCGCCGCACGAGATCGTTAGTCGCCCGCCCATCTCGCCCTCCCTGGCAACACGATAACGGATATCCTTACTGAAAGAAAGAGCACGCGCAGCGTCGTGCTCTGTGGCAGGGGTGGACCTGCCCTATCGATGTCTATCAGCTAGTTTAACACGATAACGTGTAATTGTCAAGACTGCTCTGGTGGCGGGTGTTCATTGTTGGTCGACTGCTCGGCGACGGGCTCCACCTGATAGACAAACCCGGCGCGTTCAGCCACCAGCGAGAGCGTCTTCTGCGTCGAGCGGTGGGGTCGATGCACCCCTGTTTCCCACTCGCTGATCGTCTGCTGGCGCACCTCCAACTCATCAGCCATCTGCTGCTGGGTCATGCCCATATACTCACGCAGGGCACGAATACGCCGCGCATCCCACTCCTGGCGCGCGCGTCGGCGCTGCCGGGCTGATGGATAGCGGGTCTCATCACTCATTGAAATCCCCCTCACACTAGATTCGCGGTGCACCCACCAGGCCTGATCTGAAAATAGCCGATAGTCAATCGTATTACCGTTGTAGTTTGCGTGCCAGCGCCTCTGTCATTCCGAGCTCGTCGGCTACGCGTCAAGTAAACTCTGCGAGGAGTCTTCCGTTCTCGTGGCTGGAAGACCCCTCGCTTCGCTCGCGGTGACAGTCGGCCTAGACATACCTGTCAGGACAAGTAGACCTGTAGTATTAGCCGACATTTGCTTGCGGCGGTGTGCGACGAGGCTGCATGTGGGTCCGATACTATCCAAACTATTGTAACACGTGACCGGATAATCCGGATCGCAGCACATCCCATCGGTTGTGATCCCCGACCGGTCGATCTATACTGCCCACTCGTATAAGCATTGAGACGCGGAGATCGGCCCATGAGTCACACCCCTGGCGAGAATCACGCCGCGATCAAGGCCCTGGTCCAGGCCCAGTTCGCGCCCGCGGCCCAGGCCTATGTCAGCAGCGCGACCCACGCCTATGGCGCCGACCTGACGCGCCTGGTGGCCCTGGCCGCGCCCCGAGGTCACGAACACGTGCTCGATGTGGCAACCGGCGGCGGCCACACTGCGCTGGCCTTTGCCCCACACGTGGGCCACGTGATCGCCAGTGACCTGACGCTCGCGATGCTGCACGCCGCCCGCGCCCATCTCGCGGCTGCTGGCGTGCGCAACGTCAGCTATCTGCGGGCCGAGGCCGAACATCTACCTATCGCCCCGGCCCGCCTCGACCTGATCACCTGCCGGATGGCCGCCCACCACTTCGCCGACGTGCGTGCCTTCATCCACGGCGCGGCTGCGGCCCTGCGTCCCGGCGGGCGGCTGCTGATCTCCGACCATATCGGCAGCGCCGACCCGGAGCTCGATGCATTTATGGATCGCTTCGAACGTTGGCGTGACCCGAGCCATGTGCGGGCCTACAGCTACGCCGAGTGGCACGTTCTCTGCGCTGCAGCCGGCCTGCGCCTGGTCCACCAGGAGGACGATCCGCGTGAGCCCTATGCCTTCGCCGAGTGGACGGCGCGGCTAAATATGCCGCCAGCCGAGCGCGACGGGCTGGAGCGCTGGCTCCTGGCGGCGGAGGCGCGCTTTCGCGAGCACTTCGCGATCGTCGAGCAGGCGGGGCGCGTGATTTCGCTCCGGGGGAGCTTCGGAATCATTGTCGCACAGAAGCCGGAGCGCACCTCGGTCGAGCCCGGCTGACACCAGATCCGACGGTACGGCTCGTCACTCATCACTCATCACTGGTATGACACCAGATAGCCAACAGCCCGACACAGAGCGTGTCGGGCTGTCGGGGGTGCTGGGAGCCTCGGCCTGGGGGCGTGACACCCTGAAGATGATGTGCGGACGCAGCATTGGCGGGTCACGCCACTAGACGGTGATCGCGCGACCGCGGTGGATGCGGCCGGCGTAGCGGCTATCCTCCTCGGGGGGCAGCGGCGCGGTGGTGAGCAGCACAGCATCGACGAAGCGCTCGAGCTCCTGGCGGCGCTCCGCCTCGCTGCGTGGCTCTTCGGCGCGGGCCTGGCGCGTCAGGTCCACCTGGTTCACCAGGATGCGGTGGACCGTGCGCTCACTCTCCACGCCCACCGTGGCGGTGAAGGCGTGCAGCGTTGTCTTGACGAAGTTGGCCAGGGCAAACTGCTCGGTACTGGAGGTCGCGGTCGTCTCCGGGGTGACGAGCACGAGAGCCACGCCATCGATCAGGCTTGCCTTGCGCGCGATGCGGAAGTGGTGGGTGAGTTGCTGGTCGCAGAGGTCGGCGAAGTCCTGCTCGCTGAGCACGGTGCTCCAATCGCTGTCGGTGCGGCCCACCAGGGGTGCTGCTGGCAGCGGGCGGAAGGGCGTGCAGACGATGGGCCCCGGGCGCCCATAGTCGGCGATCGCGCGGTCGAAGGCGCCCTCGAGGTCATCACCGGCAACGACCAGCCCCACGCGTCCGGCGGTGGCGTGGTCCTGCAGCCGGCTCATCAGGCGCTGGCCGCCGGCCTCGGTCTCGCTGATCAGCACCAGCTTGCCGGCGCCGTGGCGCTCCAGGTAGGCGCGGCCAACCAGTTCCAGGTGCTCCTCCAGATGTTCACCGATCAGGAAGACGGTGGCGCCCACGAGTTGGGCGAGACGCTCGGCCGGCGGCTGGCCAAACAGTTCGCCGCCGGTCGCAGTGCGCTCGTAGCGCAGACCGCCCGAGGGGTGGAAGGTTTCGCCACTGACATTGCGGTCGGCGAGGTAATAGACGGTGGCCATGGCCACGTCGAACTCGGTCGGCATGCGCTGCAGGTAGAGCATGCTGAGGATGCCATCGCGCACCTTGCGCGCCTCGCGCTCGATCTGGGTGCGGGCGAAGAAGGGCTCCGGCGGGGTGGCACCATTGGAGACGGCGCTCAGCAGCGATGGCGCGGTAACGATGCCCGTCGTCGTGCCGGGCCGGGCCTCGCCGCCAACGGCGGCCAGCGCTTCGTGTTCGATGCCGAGGTAGCCCCCGGTGCGCAGGCGGGTCATGAGCTTCTCGGCGATATTGCGGTTCATCAGGAAGCTGCTGGACGAGGCACCCGGGTCACCCTCTTTGATCAGCGCCTGGGCCAGGGCACGCAGACGTACGGGGACCTGCGGCGCCTCGAGGGCCTGGACGCTGTTGCTGGCGAGGAAGGGCAGCAACTCAGCAACGGGCAGGCCACTCTCGCGGTGGGTTTCGATCAGCGCGGCGTAGAGGTCGTTGATCCGCCGGTTCTCGAGGATCAGGCGGGCGCGGCGCATAAACAGGCCCGGACGCTCGCCGGTGCCACGCAGGCGATCGCCCTCCACCGGTCCCGGTGCGAGGGCATTGATCTGCACCTCGGGCCCGAGGAAGCGGGCCAGCACCTCGGCCATAGCGCGCTGGCCGGCTTTGCTCACGGCATAGTCGGCGCGATTGGGGTAAGCGATGGCCACGTACTTCTCACCGCCGAAGTAGGACGAGACATTCAGGATGTAGCCGCTGCCCTGCTGCTTCATCAGGGGCGCCACTTTGCGGATCAGCGAGTAGTTGCTGATCAGGTTGGCGTTGAGCGTATGGCGCCAGCCATCGAGCGGCATATCGAGCACCATCTCCTCTTCGCCAGCGATGCCGGCGTTGTTGAGCAGGTAGTCGACCTGGCCAAACACGGCGATTGTGCGCTCCATCAGCGCAGCCAGCTGGGCCTCGTCGGCCACGTCGCAGTCCGGGTAGATCTGGACGCGCGTGCAGGCGTCGTTGTAGCCGACCTCTTCGAGCTCGTGGACGATCGCGTCACGCATCTGCTGCAGTTTGACCCGATCGCGGGCGGCGAGCATGACCCGGGCGCCGCTGAGGGCGAGCAGGCGGCCCACCTGACCGCCGATACCGGCGCTACCGCCGGTGATCAGGGCGACCTTGCCGAGGTGGAGCCCGATCAGGCTTTCGGCCCAGCCGAAGGAGGGCCGGCGCGCACCCGTCGCGGCGACGATCTGGTGCGGCAGGTAGAGGTTGATCTCCTCGATCCGGCGATCGCTGAGCAGCAACTGGGCGACGGCGGCGCAGGCGAAGTCGAGGCTCTCGTCCTCGTTATTGACAAAGCGAACGATCTGGTTGGCCCAGACGGGCGGCAGCAGGCGCGCTGCACCATCGGCGGCGCTAGCGCGGGCATAGTCGAGCTCGGCCTCGTGGCGCCAGACGCGCACCAACTGTTCGATCCCGGCGCGCAGGATATTGCCGAAGACATTGCCCGCCCGGTCGTCGCCATTGCTGAGGAAGAGCACCCGGGGCGGGAAGGCGGTCGCACCGGGGACCACGCTCACCTGTTGCCAGTGACGGGCGAGGCGCGAGGCCAGGGCGACGGCCCCGGCGAGCTCCTCATCGAGGAAGGCGGCAGTGGCCGCGTCGGAGGCCTCGCAGACAGCGCGGGCCGGGGGTGTACCCGTGGCCGGCATAATCACGGCGCAGTGGGGCCCACCGGTGTTCTCGTGCATCCAGCTCAGCGCGCTCTCGATGCTCTCCGGCTCACTGGGATTGAGGTAGAGGGCCACCGGCGGCGTATAATTGGCCCCGGCGAAGCGCCGGCTCTCCTCGAGGATCTGCTCAAGCTGGGCGATGGCCGATCGCGAGCGGAAGCCAAGCACCACCTCGGCGCGGCAGGAGCGCAGCACTCCGGTGAGCGCCATGGCATCCTCGATCTGGTCACCCGCGCAGATCAGGATCACGCGGCCGCTCCCGTCCACCGCACGCAGCCCGGGGCGCTCGGTGAAGGTCGTGCGGCTCTCCTCCGGCACGTCCATGCCATTGGTCACTTCGAGCGCCTCGCCACTGAGCGCCGCCGACTCGGCGGAGCCGAGGAAGACGGCGGCGTTGGCCACGTCGAGCGTGGTCGGGAAGCCACGAGCGAGCTTGCCCTCGGCATCGGGACGGCTGAGGTACATGCGCTTGAAGAAGGCCTCGGCGGTCGAATGTTCGGGCAGGCCCTTCAGCTCATCCATGCGGCGGAAGACGTTGCGGATACGCTCGCTATCGATCGGTCCCGGGTAAATCACATTCACGCGCACGCCGCGCGAGCCAAGTTCGCGGGCGGCGGCCGTGGTCAGGGCGTTGAGCGCAGCTTTGGGCACAACATAGGGAATGCGCCCATAGTAATCGGTGCGCGAGAAGATCGTCGAGACATTGATGATGCTCGCGCCGGGCGGCATATGGGGCGCCGCGACGCGGATCAGGTTCCAGATAACGCCAAGCACATTGCCGATCCCTTCGCGCAGGGTCTCGCTGTCTTCGCCACGCAGCTCATCGCGCTGCAACGGGATGTCGGCGAGGCGCTGGCGGGCGGCATCGCTACCGGCATTGTTGACCAGCACGTCGATCCGGCCGAAGCGCGCCACCACCTCGGTGACGGCGGCGCGGGCGGCGGCAGTATTGCTGCCATCGAGCGGCACGGCCTGGAGCCGCTCGGCGTCGAGCCCATACTCGGCGCACAGGGCCTGGCACTGGGCCTCGAGTTTCGGCATATTGCGGCCTGCAACGACGACGGTAGCACCCTCTTCGAGGTAGCGCCGGGTAATCACGGCGCCGATAGTTCCGGCGCCCCCGGTGATCAGGGCAACTTTGCCGGCAAGCCGGCCCGAACCTATCAGTCCGCTCATTGTTAGGACCTCTTGGTATTGCGCGTCAGACGCTTGAAGAGTTACTCGTCGTAGGCCAGCTGGTAGAGCTCGATGATCTCCTGGCGGGTGGGCTTGCGCGGGTTATTGCCCGGGCTGCCGCTGTCGATCGCCGCGTCGGCCATCGAGGGCGCCAGTTCCATCAGCCGCTCACGTTCCACGCCGAGCTGCCGCAGCGAGGGGATCTTGATGTCCCTGACCAGCCGCCGGATCGCCTTGACGGCCAGGTCGGCCGCCTCCATCACCGGCAAGCCCGTCACCTGCTCACCCATCGCGCGCGCGACATCGGCATAGCGCACCGGGTCGCCGATCAGGCTGAACTGGGTCACCACGGCGAGCAGCGCGGCATTGGAGACGCCGTGGGCGATGTGGAAGTGAGCGCCGATCGGCCGCGACATACCATGGACCAGGGCAACCGACGAGTTGCTGAAGGCGATGCCGGCCTGCAGCGCGCCGAGCATCATCTTCTCGCGGGCCTCGATGTTATTGCCGTTCGACCAGGCCTGGCGGATGTTCTGGCTGATCAGCTCGATCGCGGAGAGGCAGAAGATGTCGGTCATCGGCTGGCGCTTGACCGAGACGTAGGCTTCGATGGCGTGTACCAGCGCATCGACGCCGGTCGCGGCAGTCACACCGGGGGGCGAGGAGATCGTGAGCATGGGATCGACGACCGCGATGGTCGGCATCAGGTAGGGGCTGCCGATCAGCATCTTGACGTCGGTCTTCTGGTCGGTGATCACGGTGTAGAGCGTGGCCTCACTGCCGGTGCCGGCCGTGGTGGGGATGGCTACCAGGGGGACCCCGGGGAGCGCGAGCTTGCCGATACCCTTGTACTGCTCGATCGAACCGGAGTTGGTGACCAGCACGGCGATCGCCTTGGCAGCATCGATCGGGCTACCGCCACCGATAGCAACGACGAAATCGCATGCGTTATCGCGGTAGATTTGCAGCCCCTCCTGGACATACTCGACCACCGGCTCGGTGTTCACCCCGGTATAGGCCGCACTGGCGATCCCGTTAGCGCCGAGCAACTCCTCCACTTTCGTCACCAGACCCAGACCAGCCATGATCTTGTCGGAGACGATCAGCGCCTTCGTCCAGCCGCGCTTCTGACACAACGCGCCCATCTGCTCCAGGGCCCCCGAACCGACCACCATGTGCGCGGGTGTAATGAACTCTCGCGGCTGCATAGGCGAACCTCCTCGTTCCGGGCCTCGCGCACAGCCGGGCACCTCCCCGGCATGGCCTGTGGGGCCCTGATCTCGTGAAAAGGGGAACGGACTCCTATGACGCATTGTATCATGGAGGTCACCGTCTGTCCGGGTAGGAGTGGGAGTCGGTTTCGGCCTACCCGATGGGGTAGGGGCGCACCACGAGGTTCAGCAGCGGGCAGTTCACCTTTGCCGTGACTCAACAGATCCACACATCTACAGCTCCAGACGACCGGTTTGTCGAGCTGTGGAGCTGAAGGCGAGATTGTCAGGCAAGGGCGAAACCCTGTCTACGGGACATAGACATAGCCCTGCACGCGGGCGCTGTAGGTGACCTGGCCGGCGGCGCGGTCAAGCTCCAGCGGGGTGCCGATCGGGGTCGGGGGGGCGTTGCGGTTGATCAGGGTATTGGGGCCAAACTCGGCCTGGGCCTGGGCCGCAAAGGCCTCAACGAAGGCGGCGCGGATCGCGGCGCTATCGGCGCCCTCGGGCACCGTCACCTGCAGGTCGTAGCTCACCTGGCGCGAGGTCAGGGCCGGGGTAGTGGGCGTCGTGGCGGTCGGAGCAGCGGGCACGCCTTCGAGCAGCGGCCCGAGGTAGGGCTCGGCCCATGCCGGGCGCTGGAGGTAGACATAGACTCCCAGGCCCACGGCGGCGATCACGGCCAGCAACAGGATCAGCCGCAGCACGGCCCCGAGCCGGGCGAAGAAGCCGCGGCGCGGCGGTGCCTGTGGCGGCGCCGGGCGGGCAGATGGCGCAGTTGTCACCGGCGGGGAGGGCGCCGGCGCGGGTGTGGCGCTCGCCA